>JAANWY010000168.1 GCA_018263655.1 Anaerolineales bacterium
CTTCGACTGGGCTCAGGACGTCGCTTCGATACGACCTCGGCTTCGCCTCGGTCTACTCAGGCGGCGTCCTGAGCGGCGTCCTGAGCCTGTCGAAGGGCCTGTCGAAGGGATGCTCTATAGGTTACCCTCTGAACGCTTACTCAGCCTATTCATGTCGTGATCGGGTTAGATCAAGATCACGCATACATCTTGATCATCACAGTCTATCGTCCATCTCCAAACCGATGGAAGGCTGATTGGAAAACGCGCATAGAGGTATAAGTCATGGAAGATCGTACATTTCAGGAACTGCTCAGGCCATTCCAGGACAAATTCGGCCCGGGCTGGTTGAACGATGACATCGATCAATGGGGCTTTGTACACGATTTGAGGCGTGCTCTTCATGACTTGGATGGAACCTACTCGGTTCGAGTTGACGAGGAGAGTGGTCAGATCGTGTGCCGCGTGGAGCCCGCTGCTCGCTTTCACACATTATCTCAGCTTGATGCCTACTTCTATCAACTTTGGGGGCGAGTGGCAGAGCAACTTAGCATCGTTCAACGCATCACCGAGAATGCCAATGTTCATTATCTGTTTCTGACTGGCTCGGACACACACGGACACTCAGGGGCGATTACCTTCTTTGGTGATGGGGTCTGCCACCTATCTACCGCATACGTGGCCGCTCGAGAGCCGGCGTCTGTGCTGCGTGAGGCACGCGATCAGAACAGCGATCAGCGAGAGGTCTGATTGGACGTTGGTCTCGAGCGTGGTATACTTGCCCCGTTGTGAATCTTCGATTTCTCTCTCAACGCGGCGCGCAGCGGTGGAAACCCTGGATTGTGGGCGCCATCGCTGCGCTCTACGTCAGTCGGGTCTGCATCGAATTTGGACCGCCGGGCTGGCCGGTTTCGCTCCTGTGGCTCGCCGGCCTCGTTCTGGGGCTGGCCGGCCTTGGCGCTGCCGTGGTGATCCATGCTTTTGGCTGCGAAGTCTTTCCCGTAGCCGCTCTCGCCCTCTACCTCGTGTCGCCGACGCTGAATCCACACCTGGCTGCGGCCGCGGCTCTCGTTGCGGGGGTGGGCGTTCTGATATCACTGGCGAATCGCCCGAGCCTTGCAACACTCCCGCCGGCAGGCGCCAATCTCGTCGCCAGATTGTCCCCGGGCCTTGTTTCTGACGCGGGCGTTTTTCTCGTCAGCCTGAGCGTCTATGTCGCCACGTTGTCTCCGGGCCTGTTGCCGGCCGACAGTGGGGAGTTCCAGCTAGTTGCCCCAACGCTGGGCATCGCCCATCCGCCTGGCTACGCGCTCTACACGCTGGTCGGCAAGCTCTTCACATTGATCCCCGCCGGCACGCCCGCCTACCGGCTCAACCTGCTGTCGGCGGTGCTAGCTGCGGCAACGCTGGTGCTCGTAAACCGGACGACGCGCCGATTGACGAGGTCCGTGCTGGCCGGCCTCGGCGCTGTGCTGGCCCTGGCCGGCGCCACCACTTTCTGGGCCCAGGCCACAACGGCCAACATCCGCATGCCGACGGCCTTTTTCGCCGTTCTGGTGTTGTGGCTGTTGGTCCGATACAGTGAGACGCGACGTGATCGTGACCTGGCCTTCACGGCTTTCGCCTTTGGTCTCGGCCTGACACACCACGGGTCCCTCATCTTCGTCGCTCTGCCGGCCGCGCTGTACGTGCTGTGGCTCGAGCCTCGAATTGCGAAGAACGGCCGGCTGCTGGCCAAGTGCACGGCCGCTTTTGCCCTGGCGTTGCTCGTGCTCCTCTACTTCCCGATCCGAGGGTTGGCCGACGCGCCGCTGAACCCCGGCGGTCTGACGACCCTAAACGGCTTCCTGGATCACGTCCTGGCCCGCGGCTTTCGCGGCGATGTCCTGGCCTTCACCGAGCAACAGGTGCTCGTCGACCGCTTCGACGTCCTTCTCAACATCCTAAACATCCAGTTCAACTGGCCGCTCCTCATATTCGCTGCCCTGGGCCTCGCCTTCCCGCTCATCAAACATCTCACCTCCGGCCTCCAACCACTAATCGCCGAAGCAACGCTTGCGTTGCCCCAATCTCCAATCTCCATTCTCCATTCTCCATTCTCCATTCTCCATTCTCCATTCTCCATTCTCCATTCTCCATTCTCCAACACGCACTGGTTTCTCCTGGCAAGCGCCTTCGCCCTCACCGCCGGCGCCGCCATCACCTACCGCGCGCCTCAGACCGTCGAATATCTGATGCCGGCCTACGTGACGCTGGCCATTTTGGTAGGTGTAGGGATAGCTGACCTAGCACGGCGGATGCCCTCATCCATGCTGAGAGCTCTGCTGCTGTCCGTTGCGCTGGGGCTCGGCTTGACGAACGTCTGGCAGCGTGCGCCCAGTCACCGCGAATTGAGCCGGCAACCGGACACACGCCGGTACGTCGAGCCGATCTTGCGGGACGCCCCGCGGGACACCACGATCCTCTCCAACTGGCACTGGGCGACGGCCTTCTGGTATCTGCAAACCGTCGAGGGGCTGCGCCCCGATGTGACGGTCGAGTATGTCGCGCCGGCCGGCGCAGAGCCCTATCCCGAGACCTGGCGCCGCCGGCTCGCCGCCGGCTCGGCCGGCCGGTCCGTGATCGTGACCAATCGCTATCGCACCTACGCCACCCTGCCAGGGCGTCTGGCCCCGTTCCACGAGGCCTTCCTGGCGACGGCGGCCGCTGTGCGCGTGCCGGATCGCGCCACGCCTCTCGACCTCAGCTTCGAGGACACAATCAAGCTGCGCGCGTACACGTTGTCTGGAACACATCTCGAGTCTGGCGAAGATCTGACAGTACGGCTGTGGTGGGAACCGCAGGTCGATGCTGAGCGCGATTACAGCGTGTTTGTGCACCTCGTCGACAGCGCCGGCCGGCCCATCGGCCAAGCGGACGTCCGCTACCCGGCCAGCCGGCTAACCCGAGGCGCCCTTATCGAGGATGCCTACACCCTGCCCGTTCTGCCGACCGTGCCGCCGGGTGAGTACAGTGTGGTTGCTGGCTTCTACTTCACGCCTCCCGAAGGCGGTTTCCGGCGCTTGACGGCCGATGGCGTCGACTTGGTTCAGTTGGGTCAGGTCACCCTCGGGGGACGCCGTACACCGCCGGTTACGCGCCATCAGCTCGAAGTGCCTTTCGCCGGCGGTCCGACGCTCATTGGAGCTGACTACGACACGAGTTACCCCGGATCGACGCGCGTCTACCTACACTGGCGAGCGGCTCATGGCGGCCCGTGGACGGCGACTCTCACCCGATCTGGGCAGCCGGCCGGCAGTGGACGTGTGCCGGCAGCGCCGGCCGGCACGGTCCTGACCGTGGCTGTGGATGTGCCGCCGGACACGCGTGAGCTGCATCTAGCACTCAGCGCTGGGAGTGGCACAGTGCTGCCGGCTCTGGGCGCCTGGCGACTGCCGATCCTGGGGACGTCGGTCCCGCTCCCAAAGATCGAGCCAGGCGATCGCTATCTCGGTCTTGGGGGAGAAATGGCGCTGGTCGGCGCTGATTGGCACGCAGAAGGGTCCGAGGTGGTCGTCGATCTGGCGTGGGTCAGCCTGAAGCCGCTGGTGCGCGACTACACCGTGTCGGTTCAGTTGTTGGGCGAATCGGGGTGGCGCGCCCAGCACGACGGCACGCCGGCCCTGGGCGCCATCCCGACGTTGAAATGGGTTCGGGGTACTCGGGTTGTGGATCGGCACCGGATCGAGCTCCCGGAGGAAGCTGAGGGGCCGGCCGAGCTCCAAATCAGCGTCTACGATGCGTTCACGCAGACGCCGTTGGGCGTGTTGGATGATCGCTTCCAGCGCGCCGGCCAAGGTCAGGCGGCCGTGATTGGCCGCAGCAATTCGAGATTTGGCGGTCAGCATACCGAGTAGCCACTCGAAGAAGGCGTATCGAGGTGTGCTGACCGTCCGAGAACCACACTTCGATACGGCTGACGCCTACTCAGCATGGTTCTCGGGCGGCCAGCACGTGGATTCGCGCCAAATCTCGAATTGCCGGATTGGCCGGCTGCAATTGACCGCGAATCGCTGAAGAGAACGTGAAACGTAAAGCGTAAAACGTAAGACGCAAGGCAACGTTTTACGTTTTACGCTTGTAACTACTCAGGCTCACCAAGATTAGCATCCTGAGTAGCGCGAAACAGCGTTGAGCGCGTATCGAAGGGTGCGGGTTTGTGAAGTCCCATCGCGTGAGCCGCACCCCTCGATACGGCCTTGACTGCGTCTCAGCCTACTCGGGATGCTCCCCCGAGCAGTTACTTACGCTTTACGTTTTACGCAATACGTTTCACGCTTTACGGACACTCGGCGTCGGATTCGCAGGCCAGTAGCCATTCGCCCGCGAAGAGCGCTTCCACACGCACGTGATACCCGTCGGGCGCCTCGACGACGGCGTGGGTTGGTGCTTCCTCGCGTAGCATTCCGACCAACCAGACATCGATGCGCATGCGCCAGTCACTCACCGCTTTGTCCGAGGTTACGGTTTGGCGCCGCATGCCGGGCAAGCTTTCCGCTTCGCACCAACCGCTGCACGTGAATTGGGGACGGCTGTCGGGCGGTGTTGGCGTTGGGGAGGGGATACCGCCTTCGGTCCAGTTGCCGGCGATCAGCGGTACGTAGAAATGATGCAGTGGTGGTCGACCAGGGGTAGCGGTCGGCGTTGGCGGCACAGCGGTCGCGGTGCGCGTGAGTGTCGGGGTCGAGGTGAGAGTGGGCGTCTTTGTCAGATCGGGTGGCGCCGGCGTGCTCGTGCTTGTGGGTGTCGGCTCCTGGCTGGGGTGAAAGCGCATCAGCCCCCAGCCGCTGGTGCCGATCCAGACATCGCCGTCTGGCCCGACTCGGATGACGTCGACATCGCCACTGGCTAGCGGGGTGTTAGCGGGAGACCAACTCACCCACTCACTGCTGTCCGTGGCCAACTTGATCCCGCCCGCGGTCTTGCCAATCTCCTGGTCCTCCTGGCCATCCTGATCGCTGTCCATGCCGCCGCGCGAGGTGCCGGCCCACACCGTGCCGTCGCTGTCGACGGCGATGGTCGAGGTCCAACCGTCCCCCTCAAATACCTCGGCGGACCAGACCCCGTCACGGAAGGCGTTGACGACGCTCGGGACGTACGGCCACTGGCTGATGGCCTCTTCGCGCGATGTGCCCGTCGTCCCCCAAGTCCCGATCCAAGCCGTCCCGTCGGGGCCGACGGCGATGCTGCGCGCATCACCGGTGACCGTGTCCGTAGTGTAGGATTGGAGCCCGCTCGCGGCGATGTAGGCCGTCCAGCTCTGAGTGGCGTAGTTGTACTGACCCACGCCGCCCCCGCGTATGCCGGCATCCGTGAAGTTGGGCATGGTGGCGACCCAGGTGCGACCGCGGGAACAGTCTGGCGCGATTGCGGTGACGAGATCAGATGTGAGCGGTGGAGACTGCAACGCGGCCTGCCAGGCATCGTTGTCCAGGTTGTGGGGCTCGCCGGCGGTGTCCAGACGATCGATGCCGGCGCCGACGTTGTCCTGCAAGCTGCCCAGCCCGATCCACATCTCGCCCTCGCACCCCACCGCCAGGGCCGTCACGCTATCGGCCCGCAGGCTGCTGTTCTCCGTCGTCCGCGCCGCCCACCCCTCCCCGTCGTACACGCTCAACCCTCCGTCGGTGTACGCCCCCTCCTCGGCGTCCCACATCGCCTCGCGGGCGCCCAACCACACGTTGTCCTCCGCCACTGCCAAGCCCACCAC
>JAANWY010000169.1 GCA_018263655.1 Anaerolineales bacterium
TACTCAGGCGACGTCCTGAGCGACGTCCTGAGTTCATCGAAGGGGGTGCGGCTTGTTCGAAGAACTGTCGCAAACCCGCACCCTTCGATACGGTCTCCACTTCGTTTCGACCTACTCAGGATGCTAGTCCTGATGCCTCCTGAACGGTTACCTGGCGAAGTCGCACTGGCGACTGAATTCCAACGAGTTTCCGAATTCGTGCATTTTGGGCGTAACCATGCGGGAGTGTTGGCGTCTATAAAAGCGAGACAACACCAGACGGGAGATTTATCCCCCGGCTGGGTTGCAGACTGACCGGTTACTGACGAAGTTGGGCAGGGCTTCGTCACTGGCCGGTCTTCTCTTTTTCCTCGCGTGCACCCTTCGATACGACCTCGGCTTCGCCTCGGCAGGCTCGGGACGTCGCTCAGGATGTTCCATGGGTTACTCCCTGAACGCTTACTCAGCCCCTAAGCTGAATGCGGTCCATTGCCTCGATGTAAGCGAATGTCGACCGGGTCAGCGCGGTCGTAGAGCTTCAGTTCGACGATGTCAGCCGGCAAGCCGAAGCCGGCAGCCTGTAGCGCCTCCTTCGTTCGTTGCATCGCATCGCTTCGGAGTTCGAACCTTCCTTTTCGGTAATCGAAGGTGTTGACCCAGAAGTACGCCGTGAGTTCCACTGTGCTCGTGGAGAAAGCATCCAAAACGACGAGTGGGTCAGGATCTGTCTGGACTCCATCCACACTGCGCACCGTTTCGTAAACGAGAGCAATGGCACGCGCGACATCGTCGCCATAATCGATGCCGATGGTGAAATCTAACCGCAAGAGCCCATCATGGGTGAAGTTGATGAGTGGGTTCTTGAATACGGTGGCGTTTGGTAGATAGACGTCCTTGCCGTCAAGGGTCTTTAGGTGGGTATTACGTAGGTCCAGCGCTACCACCTCGCCCATGAATTCGCCGGACTGTATCGTGTCGCCACTTCCGAAGGGCCGGCTGGAGGCTAGAATTATGCCTGCCAGGAAGTTCTCCCCGATGTCGCGGAAGGCGAACCCCAGCACGATGGCCGTCACACCGGCGCCGGCCAGCAAGCCATTCAGCAGCGGGGCAAGGTTCAGCCACTGGACTGCCCAGGCCACTGCGAGCGCGATCGACCCCCACCGAATGAGGTTGGCAAAGAAGCGAGCAAGGAGTTCGTCGGTCCATGCTGCGAGGGCAGCCCACGCGCGCCGGGACAGCCAAGTGCCCAGCGCGGCAGTGAAGACTACACCCAGACTGGCACCCGCGATTCTCATTAAATCCAGAGATGACACCGGTGCTGTGAGTTGCAGCAACTGCATGCATGACCTCCTAGGGATTATTACAGATTCGGCACGATAAACCACGTCAGGCTGATGATGTCTAATCCGACAAAGCCGGCAATCAGCAGCCCCACTGCGACCGGCTGGATCACTCGTGGCACCAGTTCGCGAAACCCCAGGGCAGCGAACAGCGCAATGGGTACGAGGGCGGGGAACAGGTAGCGTCCTTGGTGCTGTACGAAGGTGAAATTGTACCACGCGTAGGTGCCAACCGTCAGGACGAGATTCAGGGCCAACACGCCCAACGAGGCGCGCTGCTGGGGACTCAGACGGGTGGGATTGCGAAGGGCGCGGACGATGAATAGGCCGCAGCCGGCTGCGGCGAGGGCGGTCAAGATCAAGAGGCTGGTGTATAGTCGTTGGTCCATGAACACGCCCATCCACCCGAAGACGCCCCAAAAACTCTTGAAGGTGAAGTTCCACGCGCGCGCCCAGTAGGCTCCCCAGCCGTAGTCGGCAATCCAGTCGGCCGTGCGTGGTTGTCCCGTGACAACGATGTCGTGGCGTTGCCGCCCGAAGATGTCGAAGTTGTCGTAGACCACGCCGTTGCGCACGAACCACCACGCTGATAGAGCGATAGCGATGGCAAAGAGGAAGAACAGCGAACGGAGGAGCGAGCCTGAATCGTCCTCCTTTGTCCAGCGGTAAGTGGCTTCAGCGGCCAGCAGGATGGCGGCGGATGGGTATACGGTACCTTTGGTGAGTAATCCCAGACCGTACAGTGCGCCACCACTGATGACGAATGCCCGGGTGGGGAGCCGGCCATTGATCCGCAGCAGACCCACGAGCAGAATGCCGGCGATGATGAGTTCGGCCAGCGCATCGTTGTTGATGCCGGCGCTCATGGCGATGTGCATGGGGATGAAGGCTACGAACGTGGTCGCTGTTATGGCAAGCGTGTTGTCCTCGGGGAAGACCACCTTGACCAACTGGTAGGTGATGTAGAGCAGAATTGCGCCGGCCGCGATGGAGAGGAAGCGCAGTGCGATGACGTGAGTGGCCAGCGGCAGGTCATCGGTTGTCACGAACAGGGGTGCGGCCAGCAGATAGTACAGCGGTGGCTGCCACGCCTCGTAGTCGATATTGTCGATGGCCATCGGGGGTGGGAACTTCTCGGCTTTGATCTTTTCCAGGTAGTCGAAGGGGTAGTCGCCGGCTTCCAGGACGGGCAGCCGGCCAGTGTGGACGATGTCGGCGATGTAGTTGTAGTGTGCCGGCTCATCAGGGATTTGCCACGTCGGCGTGTATACCGCGTACGCGGCACTCAGGGCGACATAAATGACAATGATGAGCGCCAGCAGCGGAGGGGGGGCGTGCCTCATGACTAGATTCTACTTCACTGTTCCACCTTCTCAGGCCGGCTGCGTCGCGCGGAAATCCCTCGGCTTGAATTGCGAATCGTTCATGATTTCCACTATGCCATCTCTGACAAAACCCAGGACAAACAACCCTTGGCGATAGGCAAACCGATCCGCCTCTTCCTCGATGTTCAGCGCGGCCACGCTCCCGTAGATGTGGTATCCGCTATACTTGGGGAAGAACGCTAGGAAACGTTCGAGCTTCGAGAGAAACCGCCGTACGTCGTCCACCCGCAGGGTGGTCTTGACTTCCACTGCTACGACTTCATCAGCGTTTTCCGCCAGAATATCGATCTCCATGCTCTTGCCATTGCGGTGGCTTTTTGCACGTTCAGCAATCTGACTCACCGCTATGCCTCTCTCCCGGAAGAGTTCTACGGTTCCAGGGGCAACCAACGCCTCAACGAGTCTTCCCCACTGGCCTGTGAACAGGTTAGCGAGCCGGCTTATCTCGTCGTCGGTCTCTCGAAATCGCTGAGCGGTCTCTCGATTGCTCTCTTGAAATCGCTGAGCAGTCTCTCGATTGCTCTCTTGAAATTGCCTAGCAGTCTCTCGATTGTTCTCTTTCAGCACCCTTTCGGTCTCCTGACTACTCTCTTTCAGGAGCCTGTCGGTCTCTTGAAGCTGTTCTCTGCTCTCCCTGAACAGTGCCCATATCTCTTCGATTTCTTCTTCCCATGTCTCTTTTGGCATAAGATCTCTCCCGCTGCGATCTTCAACTGCGACCTGCAGGCTGCAACTGCAAGCCACCACTGCAAGCCACCACTGCAAGCCACCACTGCAAGCCACCACTGCAAGCCACCACTGCAAGCCACCACTGCAAGCCACCACTGCAAGCCACCACCATCGTCAGTATTATAGTTCCGAACTGGACAGCACGTCAAACTTCGGTAGGAGCTTCCAGGGAAATAAACCTCTCACCTGGACGGGCACCAACCCCGCTTTCCGTTGGGGATATGTACTGTGCAACGCGGCTTGGATCACGAAATACGGAATTCGCATCAGCTTGGTAAACTGCAACCCTTGCTGGGGTCGGTCTCCTGACCGAGCCAGAGGAGACCGGCCAGAGCAAATTGAGGCTTACCGGGTCTACACCCTATCGAACCGGTCCCGCAGAATCTCCTCCAGCGTCGGCCGGCCGATCACCTGCAGCTCGTAGCGCACGCGGTGCGATGGCTTGTCCATGGTGATGAGCCGGCTCAAGTCGATGGGGGTGGCAATGATGACGCGGTCGGCCGGCGTGGCGCGGATCGTCTCCTCCAGCTCGCGAGTCTGCCGCTCACCGTAGCCCATGGCTGGCAGCACCGGTCCCGTCTCGGGGTAAGCCTCGAACGTTTCAGCGATAGAGCCGACGGCGTACGGTTGCGGGTCAACGATCTCGGTGGCTCCGTAGCGCCGCGCAGCCACGACGCCGGCGCCAAACTTCATCTCGCCGTGGGTCAGCGTGGGACCATCTTCGACGACCAGCACAGATGCGCCGCGTAGTGGGTCAGGCTCGTCAACGAAGATCGGCGATACTGCTTCGACCACGATGGTGTCGGAATTAAGTGCGTAGATGTTTCGTCGGACTTCGTCAATGCCCTCTGGCGGCGCCGTTTCCATCTTATTGATGACCACGACGTCGGCCATGCGCAGATTGGTTTCCCCCGGGTGATAGCGCATCTCGTGGCCGGCCCGATGGGGGTCAACCAACACGATGTGCAGGTCGGGTTGATAAAAGGGGAAGTCGTTGTTGCCACCGTCCCATAAGATGATGTCGGCTTCGTCCTCGGCCTGGCACAGGATTCTCTCGTAGTCAACGCCGGCGTACACGACTGAGCCTGCGGCTAGGTGCGGTTCGTACTCCTCACGCTCCTCGATGGTGATGTCGTACTGTGTCAGGTCGTCGTAGGACTCGAAGCGCTGTACGGCCATGGCTGCCAGGTCACCGTAGGGCATTGGGTGCCGAATTACGACCGGTCGGTGGCCCAGTTCGTGGAGGATGCCGGCCACATGCCGGCTGGTCTGGCTCTTGCCCGCGCCGGTGCGGATGGCACACACCGCGACAACGGGCCGCCGGCTCTTCAGCATTGTGTGGTGCGGTCCAAGCAGGCGGAAGTCGGCGCCAGCGGCCAAAACTCGGCTGGCTTCGTGCATCACGTACTCATGGGAGACGTCGCTGTAAGAGAAGATGGCCTGATCGATGCGCTCGCGGCGAATCAGGTCGGGCAACTCTGATTCGGGTAGAATTGGGATGCCGTCGGGGTAGAGGTCGCCGGCCAGCTCGGGAGGATAACGCCGGCCGGTGATGTTGGGTATCTGGGTTGCTGTGAACGCGACAACTTGGGCGTTATCGTGATCGCGGAAGTGGACGTTGAAATTGTGGAAATCGCGCCCCGCTGCGCCCATGATGACAACTCTGTCACGTGACATTGTGTTACTAGTGCTCCTCTCATTTCATTGACGTAAACGACTCAGACAATTGAGTGCCTGTGTTAAGAATAGACCGAGAAATGGGGTCGGTAGGGGGCAGCTGCCCCCTACCGACCCCATTTCTCGCATTGACTGCTACTGAGTCAATATTACTGGTCAGCATGCTCGACAATCGAAGAAATCCGGTCCTCCAGGTGGAGTTAGGCGAACCTCGCTAGCAGCACACCGAACTCATAGAGTAGGATCATCGGTCCCATCACCAGCAGCATGGTGAAGGGGTCAGTGGTTGGTGTGAGGACGGCGGCCACGGCGGCCGCTACGACGACGGCGTAGCGGCGGCTCTGTGTCAAGCGTTGATGACTGACCACGCCCAACTTCGAAAGAAAGAATATCACTAACGGTGTCTCGAAAATCAGGCCAGTGATGAGCAGGAACCGGACGACGAACGACACATAGTAGTCGAGTCGCCATTGTTGGAGTACCAAATCGGATAGAAAGCTCTGGAGAATCGGAAGGCCAAAAGGCAGCACCACGAAGTACGCGAAGAGCAATCCCAATACGAACAATAAGCCGGAGCCTGGCGCCACGAAGTACAGCCAGCGCCGCTCCCCGCGCGTGAGGCCTGGCATCACAAAGGCGAAAAGTTGATACACGATGATGGGCATCGCGAAGGCCATACCACACAGCAGCGCTACCTTGAAGTATACGACGTACGCCTCGGTTGGTGTGTGAGTCTGGAGAGAGGGCGCGTCTCCTGGCAGCAGCGATTCGAAAGCCTTCAAGACCTGCCTGGCAAAAATGAGGCTGAAGCCCGTAGCAACCCCCAGCGCGATGACGGACTTGATCAGGCGATCTCGCATCTCCTCGAGATGCTCGATGAGCGTCATCTGATATATTTCTCTGGAGTCTGACTCGGGGGCGGGCTCTGGTTCGCGCGTTGGCGGAGCGGGAGGCGGCGCCGGTGGCGGTGGCGCCGCAGTGCTGACAGAGGTCACCATGCCGGCGCCATCTCGAATGGCCTCAACGTACCCGCCTACCTCAACTTCAGGTTCCAGGTTGGCGGCGTCAGCCAGGTGGTGTGTTTCGCCGTCGATGGTTATGGATTCACCGAGGTTGATGTCCTCGACGGTTCCTGTGAAGATGGTACCGTCCGTGGTTGAATCACTCACCGTCGTCTTCCGGTTGCTCCCCGTCCTTCGACGCTGTCTCGCCACGCGCGGCTTGCTCAGTCGCCTGTAGCTCGCGGTTGAGCTCGTCCGTGATGCCGCTGGTGGCTTCGCGGAATTCCCGAATCGATTTACCTAGCGCCTGGCCAACCTCGGGGAGCCGGCCAGGGCCAAACACAATGAGAGCGATCACCAGGACTACGATAACCTCAAGGGGACCTAGACCAAACATCTGCGTGCCTTTCTTGATTGACTACCTTGACAATGTCACATTACCGCTCCACGTTGGGCGAAGGTCTCCTGACCGAGCCCGATTCGCCCCTTCGACGAGCTCTCTGCACTAACACCGCTGTGGCCGGTCTCCTGACCGCGCCACCCGCCGTGGCTCGGTCGGGAGACCGGCCACAGCAGCGGAATGCGACATCGCCAAGCTACACATCATCACGTTCGGATACATGGGCGCCCAATGCGCCGTTGATAAAACGACGTGAACTGTCGCTGCCGAACGTCTTCGCCAATTCAACGGCTTCATTGATGACGACCTTGATTGGAGCATCACCATGTTGGAGCTCGAACATGGCCATACGTAGAATATTGCGATCGATGACGGCCATCTGTTCGACCGGCCATTCTGTTGCGACCTTCTCAATGCCCTTGTCGAGCTCGGCTGTTGTTTGAATAACGCCCTGTACGATATAGTGCGCGAAGTCGATCGTTTGCTTGGATAGCTCTGAATAATTGCTGAGACATTGCTCGAAGACATTGGCTGGATTGTGCGCTGTGACGTCGACTTCGTACAGCACCTGGAGTACCAGTTGCCGTGCAAGCCGTCGGCCTTTCATCCAGTCGCTCCTCTGTCACCGGACAGCACCACGTCCTGGATGTAGACGTTGACCTCAGTGACAGACATGCCCACCATCTCTCGGATAGCTCGAGTGATTGCTGTCTGTATGTCCTGACCGAGTGTGAGCATGTTTGCATCATGCTCAGCAATCACATACAGCTCGACGGATACGGAGTCGCCGTCGACCTCGACTTTTGCACCTCCGTTGGTCACGCTGCGCTTGAACACGCGATTCACGCCATCCATGATGCTGGTGTCAAGGCGCGCAACGCCCTCTGTCTTGAGTGCCGTGAGCCGCGCGATGGTTACCAATACCTCGGGGGCGATTGTGACCTTGCCTAGCTTCTGTTCCATGAGTCTCGCTTTTCGACTGTTAGATTACCATACCACCGTCCACGCGCAGGACTTGACCGGTGATGAATTCCGCCTCATCGGAGGCTAGGAATGAGACGGCATTGGCCACGTCCTCGACGGTACCCAGCCGGCCCAACGGCGTTAGTTCTTTGGCCTGTTCAATCAAGTCCTCTGGCAAGTCAGCCGTAAGATCTGTCGGAACATAACCTGGAGCAACGGCGTTGGCGGTGATCTTTCGGGCCCCCAGCTCCTTGGCGATGCTTTTCGTGAGGCCAATCAGCCCTGCCTTGGCGGCCGAGTAGTTGGCCTGACCGGGGTTCCCGGCGACGCCGGCCACCGATGTGATATTGACAATCCGCCCCCTCCGCTGCTTCATCATTGGGCGGACGGCGGCCTTAGTAACATTATAGGCGCCCTTCAGGTTTGTGTCCAGTACCAGATCCCAGTCCGCCTCTTTCATCATCGCCAGCAGCATGTCGCGGGTCGTGCCGGCGTTGTTGACCAGGATATCCAGGCTACCGAACTCGTCTCGAGCAGCCTTCACCAGTCGCTTGGCATCCGCCGTGTCGCGGACATCTGCCTGGACGGCAATCGCCTGGCTGCCGTTGGCGCGGATGCTTTCCACTACTTCGTTCGCGGCCCCCTCACTCGTGTTGTAGTTGACGACGACGCTGGCGCCCTGGGCCGCTAGTTTCTCAGCGATAGCGCGCCCGATGCCGCGCGAACTACCCGTTACCAACGCCACCTTGCCCGTGAGATCAATCATGTGCTTGCTCCTGTCCAGTCAGCTTTCTACTTTGAGCTGTGTGATATCGTCACGGCCGCTCGCGTTCAGCCGGCCGACGCTCCGATCGATGCGGCGGATGAGGCCCGTCAGCACGTCGCCCGGACCGATCTCCACGAACGTGTCCACGCCTTGCTCTACCATATAGCGGATAGAGTCCACCCAGCGGACGGGAGCCGTCAGTTGCTGGATCAGCTCTTCTTCGATCGCTGGCACATCTTCCAGTGGCCGAGCTGTGATGTTGCCAACGACCGGCACTTCCGGCGTGCGGATCGTGGCGCTCCGGACAGCTGCAGCGAACTCATCGACGATGGATGCCATTAGCACGGAGTGAGCGGCAATGGAAACGGCCAGCCGAATGACACGCTTTGCGCCGGCCTCAGTCGCCAGTTTCGTCGCTCGGTCAATGCCTTCCGGCGTTCCGGAGATCACAATCTGGCCTGGGGCGTTGTCGTTTGCCACTTGGACGTCGCCGGTTTCCTGACAGACATCGGCCACGGTCTCTTCGTCCAGTCCCAGAACGGCCGCCATGCCCCCCGGGTTGCGTTCGCCCGCCTTCTTCATCAGGCGACCACGCTCCCGCACCAGCCGCAGCCCGTCGGCGAAGCTCAGCGCGCCGGCCGCGACTAGTGCGCTGTACTCGCCCATGCTGTGGCCTGCTACGAACGCTGGTGTGATCGGACCGGCCTCGCGCTGCAGAGCGCGAAGTGCAGCGCTGCTCGCCGTCAGGAGGGCCGGCTGAGCGTTAAGTGTGTCATCCAGCGTTTCCTTCGGCCCCTCGAAGCACAGCGCGGCGAGATCAAAGCCGAGCACGTCGTTGGCCTGTTCGAAGAGGGTCTTGGCTTCGGCAAAGGTCTGGTACAACTCTTGCCCTATGCCGACGGCCTGTGATCCCTGTCCTGGGAAGACAAACGCTATCCGCTTGGTCATGGCATCTTCTCAAGGTTACAAAGAAAGAGTGGCCGTGATAGGCACGGCCATGGGAGAAACTGAAGCTATGAATTGCCGGCGCGTTTACTCACCCACAGGTGCTTGTCGAACGGCCACCACCTCAACACCCCGATAGAAGCCACAGTGCGGGCAGACGTGGTGTGGGCGCCGTTGATCGTGGCACTGCGGGCACTCCACCAAATGGGTCGGCGTCAGTCTGTCATGTGTGCGACGCTTATCCCGTCGTGTGCGGGACGTCTTTTTCTTGGGTACTGCCATTGGAGATGATTCCCTTCACAAATTGAATGATTGTACCTACGATACGCTTTCAACTTCGGTCGTGTCATCCAAGAGCGACTGAAGCTTGGCCCACCGTGGGTCCACGGTTTCGGTTTCGCAGTCGCATTGACCTTCGTTCAAGTTCTGCCCACATCGCGGACATAAGCCTCTGCAGTCTGACCGGCAGACGGGGTGCATCGGCGTCTCTAAGAGGATCAGTTGTCGCACTACCTCAGAGAGATCGAGGATGTGCTGTTCGTCGATGAGCGTTGCCAGCTCTTCGCCCTTGACGGGCGGTAGGGCAGCGCCGGAGTCGATGTCGATCGTCGGCCGGAAGCTCTCCTGCAGATCCAACGTCACTTTCGCTTCGACGGGATCGAGACAACGGTCGCACGTAAGCCCGATGGCGGTCTCTAGCGTGCCAGTCACCAAAACCCCATCGATCGTCCGTATCAGTCTGACGGTTCCGTGTACAGGGCCGCGAGCACTGACACCATCGCCGTCTAGCAACGCCTGCACTTCCTCTGCCGGCTTGTCGATCTCGTGGCGCCGTATCGTACCGGTCTGTGCCTGCAGCAGTTGCGCGACGTTATATTGCATCGGTTGTTAAACCTCTTCCTGGAGCAAAAATCTCGTCGAGTTAAATGCCCGACGGGGTCATCAAGCCTCCGCTCCAAGGGGCTCAACCCGGCCCATGATTATAGGGCAGATAGGTTGGGCTGTCAAGAAACCGATGCTTCGTCTGCTGGTGCTTTCTCTTCTCGGCTCCTGGCGACTTCTTCCACCACCGTCTCCTGGAGGTGTCCTTCTCTCAGGAGCTGGATGCCATTGTGGATGGTCCCCTGGAAAGATTTCAGTTGTTCTTCCAGCTCCTCCATTACGCGGAGGGCATAGGCATCGGCTTCGGCCCGAATGGCTTCGGCCTCCTCGTGGGCGTGCTCTAGGAGAGCTCGTTCTCGGCCCTCAGCTCGACGGGCGATGCCGTGTTCGTCGACCATTTCTTTGGCTTGCTGCTCGGCCAGGGCCGTGATGTTCTGTGCTCGCTCCTGAGCCTGAGCGATAACCCGATCTCGCTCTTGCTGAATCTGCTTTGCTTCTTGAACTTCCTTGGGGACCGAGATGCGTAGCTGGTTGATGAGGCGAAGAAAACGTTCCTCATCAATCAGCACCATCTTTGTGAACGGAACCTGGACCCCGCGGTCGCGCAAGGATTCCAGCTGATCGGTCAAGTAATTGATGTCCATTCTCACTACCCCTTTCGGATCACCGATCGTCGAATACTTGTATCAGAGTGTTGCTGTTGAGATATCCGGAAAAGATGGGGGTGGGGGGGGGCGGCCGCCCCCCACCGACCCCATCTTTTCCGGTCTATTCTTGATCGTCGAAGTAGTTACGTTGTTTCTGCGGTCAAGGTCTCAGCTTTCGCTTGCAGCGCGCGGGCAGTAGCCGGCGGTACCATGTCAGACACGTCCCCGCCCAGAAGCGCCACTTCTTTCACCAGGCTGGAGCTGAGAAACGCGTTCTCGGGGCTAGCCATCAGGCAGACAGTCTCAATCTCGGGTGCCAGTTGCCGATTCATGTGGGCCATCTTGAATTCGCTCTCGAAATCCGAGACGACGCGTAGACCTCGGATGAGGACCAACGCACTTTCTGAGCGAGCGTACTCCGCGGTCAAGCCACAGTATGCGCTTACCCCCACGTTGTCCAGGTGTGAGACGGCCTCCACCACCATGTCCAGTCGTTCCTGGGTGGAGAATAGGGGGCTCTTAATTGGGTGGTTGTGGTCGAAGACGGCCATGATCACCCTCTCGAAAATGGCGGCTGCCCGTTCTGCAATGTCGACGTGCCCGTTCGTGATCGGATCAAAGGTTGCTGGAAAGAGTGCGGTTACCATCTAAGTTCGCCTGTTCGATCTGTCGAATGAATTGTCACACAAGCACTCACAGTCGCTAGTAGTACTCGGCAGAAATCCTTCACCAGTTAGATCAAGACAGCATCCCTTCGACAAGCTCAGGACGCCGCCTGAGTAGGCCGGAACGCAGTGGAGGCCGTATCGAAGCGACGTCCTGAGTTCATCGAAGGGGGTGCGGCTCGATCCTAAGTACCGTA
>JAANWY010000017.1 GCA_018263655.1 Anaerolineales bacterium
GCCGTCGAGGACTATCGCCTCGAGTTGGCAGCGACGGCCGGCGACGGCAGCCGGCACTACGCCTACGTCTTCCACAGTTCGGAACTCACCCGGGCCTTCACCGCGGACTACGTGCGGTTCTCCGGAGCCGCTCAACGCATCATCGCGGAGCGCTACGAGGTGGGGTTTCTGGACAACGGCGCTGGGCTGGACGAACTGCGCTTGAACAACAGCGGGGTTGATATTCTAGATCGCACCAAGGTTAGACTGCATGTTGTGGTGTTTGGCGTGCTGCACCGCTTGGTTACCGAAGATGATCTCGAAGGGGCCGGCTTCGCACCCGTAAAGGATGGACCCGTGCGGTTGATCCGAGGAGAGAGGGGGGGATTTGCTTACGGCGCTTTGTTCCAAGAACGAAATGAGGTGGACCTGTCCGACTTGTCGATCCCCGGCGCCAGGATCGAGCGCGTCCGCTTCTCTTGGGACTTCAATGCGGAGGTTCTCGACGTTGCAACCCCGACGGCCACGACTTCCCTGGAGGCGAGTCTCGGCGGGGGTGTTGCCACGCCGACGCTCACAACCTACCTGGACGCGAACCTCAGCGAACCGGTCATCATCGACGGCCAGCCGGATGAGGTGCCTGCGGAGCCGGTTCCCGCCTGGCGCCAGGTGTCTCATGCGACGGGCACGATCGTTTTCGTCGCTGATCTGTCATCACTCGGGGGCACGCAGCGCAATTATTACAAGGACGACGGCTCTCTCGATAGCGGTGACACCGGAGATGGGCGCTCGTACGGCGATGCCGGCTTCGAGGTCGAGGACCCCAATACTAGCTTCAGTCTTGACACGAAGCTGCTCGTTCTCCCGCCGACCTTCGAAGATGTCGGCGAGGCTTACGCCGATGCGCTTGCGACGCCGCCGGCCGTAATGG
Organism: Anaerolineales bacterium; assembly: GCA_018263655.1. Classification (GTDB taxonomy): domain Bacteria; phylum Chloroflexota; class Anaerolineae; order Epilineales; family JAANWY01; genus JAANWY01. The sequence goes on from JAANWY010000017.1 coordinate 911, forward strand.
CAGAGTGGCAACTGGCACCCGGCTGGCTGGGTCGCAAGGTGCATCTACCGCTGGTCCGGCGTTGACAAGATCAAACCACACTAGGACTGCAAGAAGGTGAGGGATGTCCAGCGATGTGCATCCCAAGTTTGTAAACTCGGTGGCCGACACTCTCAGCCCGCAACAAGTTGCGGCGTCCGGACGCTCGAACTTGCGACGTCCTGAGCCTGTCGAAGGGTTCGAGGGCGTGATTTCGCCGCCTCGCACTCACATAATGCCTATCTTAAATTGTCTGTGTCCAGCGCGAGACGGTTGACGGATGAGAACCTTATCGCTATAATACTCGCAATAGTATACAAGCGAACCCCTTCCCCTCAACATAGTGAAGAGATCGTACCGGACGATCTATCCCCAATGGTACAAGGAGGCAAGGTATGGGAATAAACGTGGGTGGCGACGATCGTATTCAGGATATCGTCGAAGCAGAACACGAGGTATACGAGCCGCCGGCAAGCGTTGTAGAATCGGCGCATGTTCAGAAGTGGGAAGAAATGCGAGCAGAAGCCGAGGCTGATCTAGAGGCCTTCTGGGCCGAACGTGCCGGCGAGCTAGAGTGGTATGAACAGTGGGATCAGGTGTTGGACGACGGCGAAGCACCGTTCTACAAATGGTTTGTAGGGGCCAAGACCAACCTGGTGCACAACGCCCTAGACCGACACCTGAAGACCTGGCGCAAGAACAAACTGGCCCTCATCTGGGAAGGCGAAGGCGGTGAGAAACGCACTTTCAGCTACTACGCCCTGTCGCGCGAGGTTTGCAAATTTGCGAACGTGCTCAAGAGCATGGGGGTGAAGAAGGGCGATCGTGTCACCATCTACATGGGCCGCATCCCTGAGCTAGTAATTGCGATGTTGGCGACAGCCAAGATTGGCGCTATGCACAGCGTCGTGTACGGTGGCTTCTCCACGGAGGCGCTGGCCGAGCGCATTGAAGATGCCAGAAGCAGAGTGCTCGTCACGGCCGATGGTGGCTGGATTCGCGGTAAGACCGTCAACCTGAAGGAAATCGCTAACGAGGCCGTGCGGCGCTCTGGCTATGTCGAGCATGTGATCACCGTCAAGCGTACCGAACAAGACGTCGAGATGGTCACCGGCCGTGATTTCTGGTACGATGACCTTCTGGGGCTGCCTGTCGCAGAACAGCGGTGTGAGACCGAAGTGATGGATGCCGAAGACCCCCTCTTCATCCTCTACACGTCGGGTACGACGGGGAAGCCCAAGGGCGTCCTGCACACCCACGGCGGCTATCAAGTGTACATCTCGACGACGCTAAAATACGTCTTCGATCTCAAAGACGACGATCGCTGGTGGTGCGCGGCTGATCCCGGTTGGATCACGGGGCACAGCTACATCGTCTACGGACCCCTAATCCTCGGAGCCACAAGCTTCATGTACGAGGGGGCTCCCGACTACCCATACCCCAACCGTTGGTGGTCTCTGATCGAACGCTATGGCATCACCGTCTTCTACACTGCACCAACAGCGATTCGTGGCCTGATGCGCTACGGCGATAGCTGGCCAAACCGCCACAGTCTTAGCTCTCTGCGTCTGCTCGGAACTGTCGGCGAGCCCATCAACCCAGAAGCATGGCGCTGGTATCACAAAGTCATTGGCAGGGAGAAGTGTCCTATCATGGACACGTGGTGGCAGACAGAAACGGGTGGGTTTATGATCACCCCCCTGCCTGTGACGCCGCTCAAGCCTGGCTCCGCGACCAAGCCGTTCCCCGGCATCGTCGCCGATGTCGTTGATGAGGAAGGCAATTCGTGCGATCCAAATGAGGATGGATATTTAGTAATCAAGCGACCATGGCCCGGCATGCTGCGCACCGTCTACGGCGATCCCGATCGCTACGTGGAGCAGTACTGGAGTCGCTATGCGGATCAGGGCTGGTATCTGACGGGTGACAGTGCGCGCAAGGACGACGATGGGTACTTTTGGATCATCGGGCGGATCGATGACGTGCTCAAAGTATCTGGCTATCGCTTGGGAACGGCGGAGGTCGAGAGTGCACTCGTCAGCCATGCGGCTGTAGCCGAAGCGGCTGCGATTGGCGTTCCGGATGAGTTGAAGGGTAACGTGATCCACGCTTTCTGCATCCTGCGCCAGGGCGTCGAGAGACCGTCGATTGACAAGCTAAAGAGCCATGTGCGTAGTGAGATGGGGCCGATTGCGGTGCCGGCACACATCGAATACGTGGACAGCTTGCCCAAGACACGATCCGGCAAGATCATGCGCCGCGTATTGAAGGCCCAGGCCACAGGTCAGGAGGTAGGCGATATAAGCACGCTGGCTGACTGACCATCGACTCAGTTCCAGTACACAGACTCGGTAAATCGCAAAGCCCGTTCGTAGTGAGGGCGGATGCGCACATCCGTCCGGAACGCAGTGGAGTGCCGTCATGGTACCGCAGGACGCCGGAATGCCACTCCGGCTTCGCCTCCGTGGCTGACTACGAACCTAGACTGCGATTTACCGAGACTTCACCTTCGGGCAAACAACTCCCGACTGACTGCAATCAGTCGGGAGTTGTTTGTTGTTTGGACAGGAGTCGTTGGCGTGCCGAACTGCAAGATTCATGAAACTTTGATAGAATTGACGGTGAAGTTGCGAATCTTTGTGCTATGCTATGAGGTAACTACTTCTACATTGTCGTAGCTGCTCAGGCTATTGCCCGGCTATTGCCCTCGTAGTTGAGAAATGCGGAAAAAGGGGGTCGGTGGGGGGCGGCCGCCCCCCACCGACCCCCTTTTTCCGGTCTCTTCTTGTGTAGGCACGAAGTGCCTGAGTGGTTACACATTGTCAAACTGTCAGTCGACAGCGAATGTTAGGAGAGAAGTGATGTCGGGACAGCGGGTGAAGTTGAATCTGAGGATTTTCGCAATCATGGTTGTGGTGGGCGTGGCTGTGATAGGGGGCGCGCCCGTTGCCAGAGCTGCCGTGGTGCCCTGGGACCTGACGGGCCTAACGCTCCAAGCTGGCCTAATCGTCCGCGGCCGGGTTGTGGAACAGACCAGCGCCTGGAACAAGCCTCGAACCACCATCGACACCGAAACCACTCTGGACGTTGTCGACGCGATCAAGGGCCGGATACGGCGAGAGAAACTGGTGATCCGAACGCCCGGCGGCGTCGTTCGAGATGTGGGGTTGTGGGTGGAGCCGGCTCCCCGCTTCGTGACGGGCGAGGAAGTCCTCGTCTTTCTGACGCCGCTGCAGGCCGGCGATTACGGCGTCGTGGGGTCCGTCGAGGGCAAATACGTCCTCCGCGACGGCTGGGCGATGAACGATGCACTGGGCACGGCGGAACCCCTCATCTCCCTCATCGGCCAGGTGTTGGATATCATGGACGCGCATGACGTCGCTTCACCATTGCCGGCTGATTGGGAGTCCCGACTGCCGCCGGCGGCAGCTAGCCCCCCCGATCCCCACGAGCCCCAGAGCTTCACATACAATGGCGTCCATTGGCCTGACCCCGCCCCCATGGGCGAGGACTACGTAGTCAACACGAACACGTCAGGCGTGTCATCGACCCAAGCTGTGGCCGCCATTCAGGCTGCAGCCGATACCTGGACGAACGTCAGTGGCGCCGATTTTACATTCACCTACAGCGACGAGCCCTCGTCGGCAACAGATAAGGGCAGAAACGGCAAGAACGAGATTGTGTGGAAGACTCAGACGGGGACAAGCACGCTGGCCACAACCTGGGTTTGGTATTGGACAACTGGCCTAGAGATCTTCGAGGCCGATATGGTGATTAACGATTACTACACCTGGGACACGAGCGGATCGCCGGCCGGCAACGAAGTAGACCTCCAGAGCGTCGCATTGCACGAATTCGGCCACTATCTTCAGCTTGAGCACGACGGCGATCCGAACGCTGTGATGTATCCCTCGATACCGGGCGGGGTCGTAAAGCGTGATCTGCACCAGAACGAAATCGACGGCATCCGCACCATCTACCCGGGCCCGGCTAATCCGTGTCAGTGCGATTTCGATGGAGATGGCGTGGTGATGTTGGATGACATCAATGAGATCGTCAGTCGCTGGCATCTCACGGCCGAAAACCCGAATCCCGACGGCGATCCTGAAACAGCGAACTACAACGTCACCTACGATTTGAACGACGACGGCTGCATAGATGTGCGGGACGTCTCCCTCGCTGTCACGGAGTTCAACAAGGATTGTGGCTAATGAAGGTAGAGCCGTAAGCACAGCCGGCTGAGCGCATCCACCCACGCAGTCTGTCTGCTCAGCGTCCCCCAACGTCAATTGTAGGCGCGAGGGCCATTGGGACAAACCCCGATGGCCTCTTTGTTTCTGATCAAATATTCGGATTGCCCTCTGAACGCTTACATATTCGGTCCGGTATTTTCGGACGTGAGTGCCGGTTACCTGTCTTATCTTGATGACATTGAGCGGTCGATGGTCTTGGCCTGGTGTTTACCCATAACTTGGATGTCAAGTTGTTTCACGTGTGATCTGCGCGCACCTAGAACCCTTCGACAGGCCCCCTTCGACAAGCTCAGGACGTCGCTTCGATGAACTCAGGACGCCGCTCAGAGCCTGCCCTGAGCTTTGCCGAAGGGACGTCGCAAGTTCGAGCGTCCAGGAGGCTGAAACTTGTTTCAGGCCTGCCTGTGCGGAGCACGCAGACAGGCCTGCCTGTGCGTGGGCAGACAGGTCTTAGGGGTTCGGCCTTGCCTCTACTTGACAGGTGACTTAGGGGTAAACGCCAGTCTTGGCCGGTGCTTTGACATGCCGGCCACGGACTGCTAAAATCGAGTTGCTATGGTGATCACACGTAGACGCAGTGCTTGGGGGCGCCGATAAAGATGATTGGACGCTTGGGCGAGAGGTTCATCGAAAGCGGTTGGCTGATCGCGTCAATCGTCGTTGCGACGTTCTTGAACCCCTTCAGCGCCCAAGTCTTCGAGCCGGACAAAGCAGCGCTGTTGCACGGCTTGGCGATATTGATGCTCGCTGCGTGGGTGATCCGAGGTCTGGAGCATCTTGTTGCGGATGGGGCCCGCGCGACAAGTCCATCACGGGTGAAGCGTGCCGTCGCGGAGACGGCACGCGGATTGTGGGCAAGACCCATCGCGGCCCTCGCGCTGGCACTTGCCCTGGTCTACGTGGCCTCGACGCTCACCTCCATCTCCCCGCGAATGAGCTGGTGGGGCTCATACCAGCGTGGCCAGGGGACTTATACCTTCCTCATCTATCTGACCTTGTTCTTTGTAGTGCTATCCGTCCTGCGGCGTGAGGATCAGCTCCAGCGGTTAGTCACCACCATGCTGTTGACATCGTTCCCAGTCGCAGTGTACGCCATTCTCCAACACTACGGCTTGTCGCTGGTTCGCTTTGCAGAGGGCGGTGTTGAGACCCGTGTCATTTCGACGTTGGGGAATGCCATCTTTTTGGCGGCGTATCTGGCGATGGTGGTACCATTGACGCTGTGGCGGCTTCTGAGATCGGCAAGGGCTTGGTCCGGTCGGGAAATTCAGTCCGCGTTGGTTACTCTCCTGTACGGTGGCTTGTTCGTTCTCCAGTTACTGGCCGTCGTGTTCACCCAGAGTCGTGGTCCACTGGCCGGACTGATGGCCGAACTCATCGTCTTTGTGTTGTTGGTGGCGGTGCTGCGCCGGCGCCGGCGTTGGGCGTTGGCCGGCGTCCTCTTGGCCACAGCAGCCGTCGCCGTGCTAGTGGCCTTGAATGTCCCTGGTCTCGCCCCAGAGGCGCTTCAGAGCTTCTCCTACTTGAGGCGCTTGCGGGGCATTCTCGGCTCGAATGAAGTGCGAGCCCGGCTCCTGGCGTGGGATACGGTGCTGCAGGCGGTGCGCGCTGATCCACTGCGAGTCGCGCTGGGCTATGGACCAGAGACGATGAAGTCTGTGTTGACGGGTTTCATGCCGGCCGAGCTATGGGTCCTCCAGGGAGGTGGCCAGTACGGTACCTTCGATCGGGCACACAATGCGGTTTTTGATGCGCTGTACGCGCAAGGTCTGGTTGGTGTCATCACGTATCTGTCCCTCTACGGGCTCATCTTCTATCAGTCGCTGCGGTGGTTGGGACTGGTTCGGTCTCGGCGCGCGGCCGGCAGCTTGGCCGGTCTGCTGATCGGTGGCGCGGTAGTCGGCTTGGTTGTGCCGTGGTTATGGCACGGCGATCTCGTGCTGATGGGTGTTGGTGTGCCGGCGGGCATGATTGTTGGCCTGATCCTGTACCTCATCGGTAACATCATCGTTGCGCCGGTTCTCGAGGTGGAAGCCGACGAGGGGCGCTCCCTCCTGCTGGCCGCTTTGTTGGCAGCCATCGTCGGCCATTTAGTAGAGACCCAGACGGGCATCGGCACCGTGGCTACGCGCTCCTATTTCTGGCTGTACACGGCCCTCATCATTCTGCTGGGCACCGATCGTGTTGGCGAGCCCGAACGGATATCACAACGTTCAGCATCTGCATCGCGGGAGCGAGGTCGTGGCCGGCGGGGGCGACCTCGAGGTAACATGGCTACATCTGTGCTTGCAACCGAATCCCTGGCGCCGACCATCGCGCTGGCGCTTGTAACCGCTGCTCTGCTGGGTACACTGAGCTACGCCTTCATTCACGGCTTTAGCGTGGAAGGCGCTCGGGTGCCGGCCCGGATCTTGATTTGGTGCACGTGGTTGTTCGCCGGATTGATTATTCTGTTGGAGCGTGATCCCTTGCGTGCTGAGGTCTCATCGCTGGGCGGGGATGTGCTGGTGTATGCGGCGGTGTCATTGGTCTGGGTGCTACCGTTTGTGGTATATCATCGCGCCAATGCCCAGACTCTGGAACGCCTAACCGCGTCCTACGGCGTGTTTGTCGGCTGGTTGCTGTTGACCGTGGCCGGCATCGCTGTGGCATTGCAGTGGGGGCGTTCGTCAGTGCGTTCCGATACGGAGTCCGGTTGGCTTGTGGCGCACGCCTTGATTCTGGCGCTGGCGCTGGCTTGGGTGTGGCAGGTCGATATCACGCGGATTCGGGCCGATATCTACGAGAAGGTGGGTCAGACGGCCTTAGGCGCCGGCTATGAGGAGCAGGCAATTCCCAACCTGCAGCGGGCAGTGGCGTTGCAGCTGGAGCAGGATCAGTATTACGTCTACCTCGGAGGGGGCTATGTCGAGCAGGCTCGACGGGCATCGGACGTGACGGCCAAAGATGGCTGGATGGAACAGGCGCGCCAGGTGTTCGAACGAGGTCAGGCGCTGGCGCCGCTGGATAGCGATCATCCGCGCCAGCTGGGTTTGGCATACCGGGTGTGGGCTGACTGGGCGGAGGATTCAACGGTACGCCGGCAGCGGCTCCAGCGCTCCCTCAGCTACTACCAGGCGGCGGTGAGGCTGAACCCTGAGAATCCCGATCTCCGTCTGGATCTTGCCAGCGCGTACTTCGCTTTGGGGATGAGCGAGGAGGCATTGGCGCAATATCAGCATGCCGTGGAGATTGGGTCGCCGGATCATCTGGGACGGGCTCATGCCGGCCTCGGGGATGTTCAAGTGATCCAGGGGCGTCTGGATGAGGCCATGCAGTCGTATCGCCAGGCGATGGCGGCCGGCCGGGATAAGCAAGAGGTGGTGCAAGCGCGAATCAGCGCCGTCGACAGGTACCCTGAGGACATCGACGTGCGTGAGAGTTTGGCGTTGGTGTATGCGGCGGCTGGTCGTCGAGACGATGCGCTCACTGAGTTGAAGGCTGCGCTGGACGTGGCATCGAACGATGCGGAGCGGGCCGAGGTGGAGGACTTGATCAAGATGGTGAGGCAGTAGCGGAGGGAGAGGGATTCGAACCCCCGGTGACGCTAAGCGCCACAGCGGTTTTCAAGACCGCCGCCTTAAACCACTCGGCCATCCCTCCGCGTCTGCTCGTAATTATAGCCGGCAGCCGATCATTGCACAAATCACTTAATTTCCATTTTGGCAAATAGTCATCTAGGGGCGTCAACTGTGCTGAGCTCGCCGCCCTCGTGATTTACAAGCCTTCGTTGATTGGGGCGGCGAATCTGAACGCATTGGTGAAGCCATCAACTCGCGCGAGGTCTGCGGTTCGAATTGCCTCGTGAGTAAGGCCAGCGCCCCCAACGCGATCACACTGAGAATCCCCAACGCAATCAGCTTGTACAAGCGGCTTTGAAGCACCAACGCCAGCCCACCGAAGCCAGCACAAAGGACATAATACCCGATAACGACTTGGCGCTGGGATAAGCCGAGATCGAACAGTCGATGATGGAGATGACTACGGTCAGCCAGCCACGGTGCTCGTCCATGACGCACACGCATCATAATCTGCCAGGCGACATCGAGAATCGGGATACCAAGCACAAGGAGCGCGGTCGCCAGCTTGGCCGGCGCAATCAGCGAAAAGGCTGCCAGGTTGTAGCCAAGGAACATTGAGCCAGCCGTGCCCATGAATACCCGCGCCGGGTGGAAATTCCAAGGCAGAAAACCTAAGCAGGCTCCTACCAGCGCCACGGGAAACAGACCCACGGCCAATTGGCCGATCTGACCATAGCTGTGGACGGCAAATAACAAAGCGGCGATGGCACCGACCCCGGTCGCGAGCCCATCCAGGCCATCCAAGAAGTTCACTGTGTTGATCATGCCCATAAGCCAGGCAAGACTCACCGGGATAACCAACCACATGGGGAGGATGACTAATTCGTTTGTCAAGGGATTGGTAAATCGCTCGAGGAATACAGTGTGAGCGATGGCAATGATGGCCAGGACAAACTGGGCGACGAATTGAGACCGGGGTGTCTGCTCGTGCCAATCGTCGTAGGCGCCGAAAAGCGTCGCCACGCCGGCTCCTAGCAAGACGCCCCGCAGGCGCAGCCAGTCGTCCGGATCTTGAGGTTGTGGCATGCGCCCTGTACCGTAAAGCCAATAGATAGCCAAGGCCGAGGTGAAGAATCCCAGGGCAAGTGCCAATCCACCCCAGCGAGGCACTGGGTGAGCGTGAACGTGCTTCAGTGCCCGGGGTACGTCAACAACGCGAAAATGGCGGGCTACTCGAGCGATAACGGGTGTCAGCGCCAAGCTTACGGCGAACGCGATGGCAAATATGAGTGGCGGGGCCATGTTTACTCACCTCTTCAGTAGGATCAACTTTTTAAGTAAGCGTTCAGGGGGCAACCCATGGAGCATCCCTTCGACAGGCCCTTCGACAGGCCCTTCGACAGGCTCAGGACGCCGCTCAGGACGCCGCCTGAGTAGACCGAGGCGAAGC
>JAANWY010000170.1 GCA_018263655.1 Anaerolineales bacterium
AGGCGCCACAGCCGCTGGGACATCGGCCTTATGGAGAAACACCAGGCCTCACACCGTTGACAGGGGGTGGAAGGCGTAGTACAATTGCGAGGAGTGGGATGTTGATTAGCGAAATGGTTCAGCAATGGCGGATGTAATCAAACTGATTGTCGACTACGCAATTTGGCTCTACGGCTTGTGCGGACTTGGGGCTCTCGTGTACCTGCGGTCGATCCTCATGGCTCGCCGCGAGCGGAAGACGGCATTGTTCACGTTGGAACGCGAAGCGGCATCCAGTCGTGCAGCACGAAGCTTAGTCGGTGTGTTCGCATTTATCAGCCTAGCCGGCTCAGTCTATTTCGTCGAGGAAATGCTGGCACCGCGCCTCCCCGAGACAGTGGAACAAGACGATGAAACAGCCGTCAACACAGTATTCCTGATCACACCAACCAGTGACGCCCCTACTGCAACACCAGTTCCACCAACGCCAACATCTGAGCCCTCGCCGACGGCCACACGGCGTGCCTTCCCGACACAGGCTACTTCACCAACCCCCACGCCGGCACCTATGGCTGCATGCTCCAACATTGCGCAAATCACGTCACCCCACATCGGCGAAGTCCTCTCAGGTCAAGTCTCCATCTTCGGCACGGCGGCCGCCCCCGACTTCAACTTCTACAAAGTGGAGTACCATCGCGAAGGCGAGCCGCAGGACGCCTGGCACAGCCTTAGCGACATCCACAAGAACCAAGTCGTAAACGGATTGCTTGACACGTGGGATATGAGCGCCTTCCCACCTGGCAACTATCGCCTCAAGCTTACGGTCGTTGACATCACCGGCAACTACCCTCTCCAGAACCGCTGTGAAGTGCCAGTCGTGATAGGTCAGTGACCTCTCCGGCAAGAGACAGTTACTAACAAACAAAGGCCGCCGGCACGCGCCGGCGGCCCCCGTAGAGAGATGAGTTCGCTCTCACCGCTACTACTCGTGGTTATTCATGACTAGCATGAGATAGAACCGGTTAGTCACAAACTGTATGTCACTAAAGTAGATGTCCCAAGTATCGTCGGAGCCGTCTTTCTGAGACCACACCACATGAACCCCATCATCCCTCGGTGACGCAGCGATTGCTGGCTCCTTGACACCCTTTCCATCCCTGGATGCAGGCTGAGTATCCCACCAGCCTCCGTTTCCCGACCAGAACCGAGTTAGGATAGCGTCTGTTGCCCCTCCCTCATCCCACGCCACCGAGAACTTACCGCCCCTATCCACTGACACCGCTGGTGCCCGTGAGCTTGCATCGGTAGCAGACAGGTTGTTCGTTGACGTGAAATTCTCGAGGCCACCTAACCGACGCCAGCTTACGAAAATCTCATCATCTCCGTTAACAGTCTCCTGCCAGACGACAACTACTTTGTCTAGACTGATCTCGATATCGGGCAAACGAGAGAAAGCATTCGGGCTAACCGACAGGTTCTCGATTACGCTGGCGTCCCAGTATTGCGGCCGCTTGTAGTATATGTCTGAGAACCCGCTCTGCTTCATCCAGGTGACATGAAGTTCATCGTTGTGGTCAATCGCCAGGCCAGGTACCTGAACCTGGTTATCTGCACCTCGGACCGGCAACTTACCCCAATTGCCCGAGTAATCTCCGGAGTAGCTTGGTATGGGCCAACCTTCGTACAACTGATACCCTCCAGACACCGTGTCCACCCACACGACATGAGCCTCACCACCCGAATCGACCGCGATAGCCGGCTGCGAAGACTGCCCAGTGTCAGTCCGTGAGACGCGGGCAGGCGCCAAGAAGCCATCTCCCTCGTTGACTGAATAGAATATTTCGTAGGTGTCCCACCAAAGGTTACTCCAAACCAGGTGCACGACACAGTCGGGGCCCACAGCAATTGCCGGCTCCGAGCCGCTAGCCGTCTGCCCTGTCTCCGGAAACGACACGCGACGAGCTGCACCCCACTCTGAGGATGGATAACGCACGCGATACCAGATCTTGCCATCCTGCTCCCAGACGATGTAGACTGTCCCATCGTCACACACCGCCATGTCGGGATTCAGTGAATCGCTCGGGACATCGGAACTTGAGACAGGAGCAGGCTCCGACCAAGCCGCGGGCGAACTTGGTGCCGGCTCTGCCGAATCGGGCGGCGCGGAGTGGAGCGTGTCCGCGCGCACCTGACTGATGCAGGCAAGGCAAACGATCACCAGAGCCAGATGTCTAACCTTCAAGACATAATCATGTGGCATTGAAACCCTCGGTTTCTACGCCTCGACTGGGTCTTTGTGCCACCCCTTGCTGAGTGTGGCAGGTGAAAAAAGTACAGCGTGCGCAACGCACTCTATCATTCTCGGAATGCCCATCCACTACATTTTACTCCAGATGAAACACAAAGGCAAGAAGCCCGCAATACCATCCTTCTCACAACGGGGATCTGTTGAGCCATGCGTATCTTCCAAAGTAATACCGCCACCTCCTCTGATCGACGGCGCGGAACTTCCCAGAATCACTGGCAGATAGACATCGCCCCACGAGGGCGCAGTTGGCGTAGGCGATAGCGTGGGCGTCGCTGTTGGTGATGGTCTTGTTGTTTGGGTAGCTTCCAATGTCCAAGTAGGTGTCGGTGTCAATGTTATAGTAGGCGTCGAGGTGGCCGTGGCGGTAGGCGCCGGCGTGGAAGACACAGCCGTCGACGTTGATGTCGGTGTCAGTATCACCGTGAACGTTGCTGTTGCGGTCCTCGCCGGCGCGACGGTCGACGTCGGTGTCTTCTCCACCTCAGGTCCCATCATCCGATAAAATACATCGGTTTCGTTCCCGGCGCCGCGTGCCGTCCACACAACGTGCAACACGCCCTCACCAGTGGCGTCCAAATCGGGCCCGGAGGTTGACCGCTGCCCCGGAGCAACAGACTCGACCGCATACCAAGTCTGACTGTTGGGCTGACGTGTGTACAACTGTACGCCCGCGAGCTCCTCGACTGCTATGAATTTGAAGCCGCGTCCGTCAACTGCCATGGCCGGCGCCCCCGCACGCTCTATCAAAGGCGAGACACGCTCACTGACAGCCGGCCAATTCGACGCACGCCCAGAACGGTACACAATAGCCGACTGATCATCGACGACCTCTTGCCAGGTAACGTGGGCCCAACCCTCCTGGTCAATTGAAATTTCTGGGTCTATCGAATCGGCTGATGGCCAATCAGACAACACGTAGGTAAACGACCAATTGCCCGGTGGATGCCGCCGGCGATAGTAAACGTCATTTGTCTCACCGAGCAACGACGAATCCGACCAAACGACGTGGAGGCCACCGCTGGAATCTGTCGCAACGTCCGGCGTGATGCCGGCAGCCACATTTGCCGCCGCCTCCCAGCCCGATTGGGTGCGCCGGCGATGGCGGATGCGGGGCGAACCACTCACTGAATCGACCCAGACCACGTGAGACACGCCGCCCGGACCGACAGCCACCGCCGGGGAGCGAAGCGTGCCTCGGTTGCCAACAGCGGCGTTGGCGCCGTCGATCCACATTTGGAGTCGCTCGTCCCAGCGCCGGTATCGAACGAAACTCGCCTTGCTGGCAGCTCCTATCTGTTCGTTATCCAGCCACACCAGATCGAGGGTACCGTCTGGCCCAACACTGAGATCGGGGTCCGTGCCGGCTTCAAGACACTGCGGTGAGCGCCAGTCGGCATCGCCAACCTTGTAAGTATGGCAGATCTCAGGCCTAAGATAGATCGTGTCTACCCACGCGACATGTATCGTGTTGGAAACAACCGCAATGGTCGCCTTATCAGATGGCCATTCGGAGTTCGAGAGATTCTGCACTTCGTTCAAATCCGAGGGGAAAGACACAGGAACTACCGTGGTTGAACCCGCCACCCAACCGAAGCTGAGGGTAGCACTCGCCACGATGATGGCTAGAGGAAAAGCGTAGGAGGGACGCATTTGGGCAGGGATTTGGTGTCAGTTGACTATTCTTCGTCTAGAAGAATCGTAATTCTTAAGGCTTCGAGGACACCGTTTTCGTCCTTGGCACTCACCTCGACTGGTGCGCCAACCTCGGGTGCCGCTTGACTCATATCCAAAAAAGTAGAGCTCGTTACTAATACGCGTTTGCACGCCGTAGCATCAGCATTCTCTTCCACATTGCACGTGCCGAGAGCACTATCTTCTATGGTCCAATAGTCTCCAATCAGAGACTCGGGCAATGCCCGAATGACACCCCTGAATTCCTCAACCGCTGCACCTGGCCCATACCACAGTTCGAGCGCCTCGACTGTACTAGCGCTGATCATATTACCCGCTACCTGGACCTGAGTACCAAGTACCGGCGTCTCACCTAGCGCTATCCCGTGATGAATCGTCGTACTCACATTGACAACTACACGGATCCCACTGATCATCCAGACAGATTCCTCATCGGAAACTTGCTGCCAGTCGTCTACGGTACCCTCGAAGTCGACCCGTCGCCGCTCGCTCTGTGGTTCCGTCACCGTGATCCGGTCAGCGAGAATTGACCCGTCCGCTCGCTCCCATCCCCTAACCTCCGCGATCCAGCCGACGACCGGCTCCCGGTTGATGACCGTATCTTCCGTGATCTCTACACGGACCCCTTGGACGACGATGTACCCCGGCCCCGGATCGGTCACAACCCGGTCGATGAAACCATTCATCGACGTTTTCTTCGCTAAGTTGGGAAAGATACGAATATGCGTCGCCAGATAGTCATTCCCACCGACGGGCAGCAACCGCGCACGGGCCAAGTCACCGACCAATGGCCTAAGTCCTTGGGGTTGCAGTACCGTCTGGGGCGTCACCTGGACAGAGAACACCTCGGTCTCAGACACCTTAATCCGCCACCAACCGTCAAACGCATTGGCGGGTAAGTCATCGATCGTGCCGCCCACCTCAATCGGTGTTGGCATAGTCAAGTCACCCTGGGTTGCATAGGATAACTGACAATCCTCGGCGAAATCTAGTCGAAAGACGTAGGGGGCCGGCACCACCGGGTCCTCAAAGGTGAGTTGAAGTTCCGCTGTCTGCTCAGGCTCAATGACGGGCACAACATCGTCAGTGTTGTGCCCAACTGTCGCCGTTCCCTCTCCTCGCTCTCCCTCCCAGAAAGGCACTCCAGCAACAGATACGCCAAGTAATGCTCCGTTGAAGTGTGTGGACCAATCAACCTGGAGAGCACGCAGTTCCGCCTGCCGAGAACCGATGTTCCGGACCCCGAGGAATAGCTTGTTCCCGCCTACCCGGATCGGCTCGTCGCCGTCGGTCACCATCTGGCAAGGGTCAGGCTCCTCCCTGCGCGTGCTACTCAGCACCCGGCACTCATCCGATAGATCGAGCTCTACTGTGTAGTGTTGCGAAGCCGCATCCTGATCGAACACGAATGCCAGAGCAGACCGGGTGTTGGCCGGCAAGGTGATGTCGGGGAGCAAATCCACGCCGGCCGTCATGGATGCAGGAGAATTAATCTTGGGGAAGCGCCCACTTGCTTGATCAATGATCGAAACATCGTCCAGGATCACATCCACCAACGCACCGTTGCCGGCAGGGAAAGTCATCCAGATTTCATCGAGCGGCTGACTAGTCTCACCGAGATTTTCCAGTATCAATCCAGCAGTCCGGCTGGCCACCTGCACACCACCATCCTGGCGCACCGGACAAACAGAGGGTGACACCGCATTGGAGAATACGGATTGACACTCATCACTCTGCAGAGCAATCGCGTAATTCACCAACGGCGCCGTTGAATCGAATACCAAGTTGAGCTTGACGGACTCTCCGGACTGCAGCGTAACTACCCGATCGGCCGGCAATTCCACCTCTGCCGGCGACCGTTCGGCTGGGGCAGCAATCAAGTTCTCACCGTCACCGAGTCGAATACTGTTTATGGCCGATTGCTCATACGGCCAGAAAATCAGCATACGGTCGAGAGAAACCGGCTCCTCAGTTGTGTTCCGCACAACGAGACCTGCTTCTTGCTTATCCACGAAGAAACGATCGAAGGTTGTGAAACAAGACTGGTTTGGGCCAGACTGTTGACTGTCAAAAAAACTGTAGCAACTCTTACCGAGATGGAGAAGCAAGACGTAGCGGCCTGTCGCCGCCACGGTGGAGAACTCTAGCGTCACCGCCGTCTCCTCGCCGGCCTTGATGGTGGGGAGCATCTGGGCCAGGTCAGAGAAAATCGTGGTAGATCCGCCGGCTTCCGAACCATTCCAAATGGTTCGACCGCCGAGTCGGGCGTTCACTAACTCGCCGTTGGCCGCTGGCCAAGCCAGGGTGATAGCCTGAATCGTAGCATCCGCACCATCGTTTGCGAGATCAATGCTCACGGTGTCGGTGGCGATGTTCGCAATCTGGATCATGCGAACTCCACAAGCTGCACCGACGGGGGTGGGGATCGGTGTGGGCGTTTGCTCTAGAAAAGCTTCCAGGATGGGGTTTGAGATCTTCTCACCAGCGTAGCCAGGTGTGCTGAGGCTCACCAGAGCCAGCGTCAGGCCAACTAACGCAATGAGCAGAAAGGTGATGACCAGCGTGAGTCTGGTAGCCCGGCTCCGTAGGTCAGATGTCATTGATGTTCCTCTTCTCAATGCAACCCGCTCAACATGCCATCGAAACGTCGTGACTAGGACCTGTTGACATTTGGCCGAAAACAACCCCTCGATACGGCTACCGCTTTACCCCTCGACAGGCTCTTCGGGTGAATCCTCCGACAGGCTCGGAATCTCGCTCAGGATGCGTTCTTGGCCCAATTTCGACGCTTCGATACGCCCTTGCAGGGCACTCAGCATGCGAAATCGGCAATGTCAACAGGGCCTATTTGATAGACTGCACTCTCGGGCGGTAGGCGTCGCGGCCAGTTCCTCAAGGTTCGGTGTTTGCGTACATTCACCTATCCAGAGGGCGTCGCTTCGGGGCTCACAGTTGGCGTCGAAAACAGGAAGGCCGGCGCCGGTGTTGGGCTGGGAACCGCAGTGTTTGTCGGTGTGGGTGGGGGTACAACGAAGATACGCATAGCACGGTACGTATCCCCTGTCTTGCACGCTTCGATCTGCGCAACAGCACCGACCACAGGACTGTTCCGAATATCCGTATCGCCATCTATGACTACAGTGAACGGGATACGATCAATTCCCACTTCAACGATCCAGATATCGGCGGTGAATGGTGGAACAATTGTTCCTTCCAGTAGAACTGTATTCTCACACGTACGCACCACGGTGATTTTCTCGGCATACACAGTTGTCGATGATTCCCGCACACCTTCCACGTCTACAAATGCACCGAGCTTCATATCCCCAACAACTTCGCTCCGATCGTCGAGCCGAATGCGCTGGCCGCTGACGTACCAGACCGTTGGGCTCTCCGGGGATTCCAACACGCCGGAAATAACAACCTTGGCCGGCGTCGGTGTTGGCAGCTTCTCGACATTGATTTCAACAGCAACGAACGTTTCATCATCGAGACGATTCATTTGTACGTGAGCGATGCGACCTTCCGCCGGCTCGCCCACGATGATGGTACTTGAGATAACCCGGATATTCTGGCCGGCAACCACCCACATTGTCCCGTCATCACTGATCGACTCGATGGGACCGTTCACCTCATAGAGATCAATGCTCGGGCCCTTGGTAACCGTTGGTGCCAGCATAGGTGTATCCGTCACCTTTGGCTTCGGCGTCTCGGTTGGGGCTGCCGTCGGTGGCGCCTTCGTGGGCTCAGGCGTATTCGTGGGCGTAGCCGTCGGCACAGCCGTGAACGTAACAGTTAGCGTCTCGGTCGGAACAGACTGCGGCGGAGTCTGGGGATGAACGGTGATCCGCTCAGCGACGAGTTGGCCATTCTCCGAACGCACGTGAACCGTCGCGATATGGCCGACTGTCGGCTGACCGTCGATGTCAGTCGTCTGCGTCACACGAGCATACAGACCATCCTCCAACTCGATTGAGTTACCAGGCTGCCACCCGGTGATAATGCCGGCTACATCTTCCTCAAACGCACGCCCCTGCTCTGTGGCCTGTTGGACTTCTTCTCGCTCTTCAGCCTGAATACGCCGGGCCCTTGCCTCGCGTACCTCAGAGCTCAGCGTTGTGAAGAGCTGAACTTGGCGCGTTACCTGCTTAACGGGGTACAGTGGGTCTCCCGGCAGGCTGCTCTCCGAGGCCTGCACAACGACCCGTCCAACGGCGCCAAACAGCAACAGCACAATGACGACCACTGCTGCAGCACGCCCCCATACGGGACTTGGCATGTCAAGAGAGAAGAAACTCTTGATCCGTTCGAGCAGCGAAGGTTGTGTCTCCTCTTGCTTCTCTCGCATACGGGCGGCCTTCGCCAGGAACAACCCGCGTCCGCGCGCCCGAGACTCCGGGCGTGGAGGCTCTGTGAAGCGCAGCGGCTCAATGTGCTGCACCGTTTGTAGAAGTGGTTCCAGTTCCTCCGCATGCTCGGGATAGCGCTCGAGGCAGGCATCGATGCTATCGCCGGCCTTGAGGCGACCGAGGCACTCGTCAAGAACCGTGGTAAATTCGTTACTCATACTTGGGCTTACTCTTCCACGTTCAAAACGCGGCGGAGGGCAGCCAGACCGCGGTGTTGCAGAGCCTTTACTGCTCCTTCTGTCTTACCCAGAATCTCTGCAACTTCTCGGTTCGAAAGATCTTCTGCAAACTTCAGTACAATGACCTGTCTTTGCTGTTCAGTCAAGTGGTGAAGAGCAGAACGGACCTTCGCACTCGCCAGAATGCGCTCTGCTATCTGGACTGAGCGATCATCGGTTGAAGCAATTCGCTCATTGAGCGGTGGACCTTCTCGTTTGGATTGGCGCCGGTAGTGATCGACCACTAAGTTGTGGGCGATGCGATAGAGCCAACCCTGCAGCGATGTCGTCCAGCCCTTGTTGCTTTGAACAGCTTCCAAGGCCCGGAGGAAGACATCGGCTGCAAGATCCTCCGCCAAAGGGCGGTCCCCGGTCTTGTGATAAATGTAGTTATATATCTTACCGTAATACTCGTCGTAGATCTCCGCGAGGACCACCGGATCATATTCACCGGCCTTCTCGAAGCGAGCCCTATCTTCACTCATGGGCACACCTCGGAATAGCCGGAGGTCTTTGTCCACTCACTAAGACGTGACGATCACGACAAAGATACGACACCGGCAACCCATAGAGACTGTACAGTTGCCCAAAGTCAGGCAGGTATAGGCAGCTCATCTGATCGAATACGTGGTATTTACTACATTCAAGGTCGACTCAACCAGGCACAACGCTCCAGATCGTCGGCGAAGGGCCTACAGGCCAGAAAACGTTTCCGATACGGCAATTCTCGATGATACCATTGAGTTTGCTGTCGGCCTCCGCGTGGAATGCTTGACCCCCACTAAAGTATCGTTTATTGGTTGTCACAGAGATGTCACTGCCGGCACTCAGCGGAAAATCGGCATCGGATCCCTTGATAAAGCTGGGCGAGGTCTCCCGACCCGCGTGCGGCCTCCCCCTACGTCTCGGTCGGAGACCTTCGACGAGCATATCGGAGACCTTCGACGAGCATAAAAGAACTTCGCGGGAGCCACTTTGTTCAGCGGAAAATCAGATCTACTGAGACGACTCGGAAGCCGTCGAACAGCTAGAAACGTTGCTGTAGCTCGAGAACTGGTCATCTCCATTGCGATAGGCCCTTATGCGGAACCAGTATCGGGTGCCAGCGTTGAGTCCTGTCACCGAGTGCGTGACAACGCCAGCGCCGACCTTTACGACTTCAGACCATGTCTGTCCGTCGTCCGATTGCTCGATCCGGAACTCTGTCTCTCCCTCAGTGTAATCTGCCCACGCCAGGTCAATTTGATCTGAGCCTACAACTTGGCAAGTCAGATTGCCCGGAGCGACGAGTTTAGCCGGCGTCGGCCGGGGCGTCGGTGACTCGGTCGAGCGTGGCGTTGGGCTCGGTGTCCACGTCTCTGTCGGTGTCGGCGTCCTCGAGGGCGTCGGTGTCTTGGACGGTGTCGGCGTTCTTGATGGTGTCGGTGTCTTGGACGGCGTCGGCGTCAGCGTGTGCGTGGGCGTCGCTGTCGGTCTGTACTCCTCGACTCGGAGCTGATAGGTCTTGTCCGCACCGTACTGATCCAAGTTGATCACAGTAACGAACGCCATCCCATCGACGGCTGAAACGAACTCAACCATGGATGCCAGCGTGATACCCGGGTCGGAATCGTCACTTTCACAATTCTCTGGCCGGCACGAGATTGTGCCCACAGCCATGATTATCTTCGTGTCAGCCCCACGCGCCAAGCTGCTCGTTTGCACACGATAGGAGCGGCCCTTCTTGACCCGGAACCGTACCTTGTCGATGTCACCTGGCGGGAAGAAAGTGTGTGTCTGTACTTCATTGAGCGCCATGTGAGTCGCCTGATCGGCGAAGTCATCAGGCTCAAATTGGTCCCGCCCCTCAGGCGTTGCCGTTGGCACCGGTGTGTTGGTCGGCCTCGGTGTATTGGTCGGCGCCGGCGTGTTCGTCGGTGCCGGCGTGTTGGTCGGCCCTGGTGTGTTGGTCGGCCCCGGTGTGAAAGTCGGGAACGGCGTATCAGTCGGGAAAGTCGTTCTGGTTGGTTCAGGCACAGTCGGCGTGCTAGTGATCACGTTGATGGTTGCCGTCGGTGTCGGTGGTTGCAGGCTGAACGGCACAACGGCGCGATACTCCGTCCCCTTGACTTCAGCTACGACAACTACACCGTCTCCGACCGGCATACCCGGTTCCCAGACGAAGTCTGCAGTGAATGTGCCATCGGCGCTGACTGTTACGGCGCCAAGCTCAATCTGCTCCTCCGCTGCCTGCTGCCGGCTGCCAACGCGAATCGCAGCAGCAGAAGCTCTCGTCTCTTGGAGATTGGCCTCTCCCTGCGGTATGAGCACAATGGTTACTTCTGCGAAAGCCGGCCAGTCTTGGCCAATGACCGTGAAGTTCGGACTCGTCAGCGTGTCCACCGCGATAGTAGGAGCTAGCTCGCCGCCTGGCACGAACACCACCGGCTGTGAGATTGCCAGCTCACCGACCTCCGTGCACGTCGAACAACGACGCCCATCCCTCATAGTGCGGAGACTGGCCTCAACACTGTCAACTTCATAAACGGTGGCTTTGCGCCGCCCGTTATCCTTTAAGGTTTCAAAAGGTCGGAAGACATAGTACTTATTGTCACGTTCGAGCAAGAGGTAAGTACAATACGGTGTCTCGATCTTTGGCGGCAACTCGAACTCTTTGGAATATAGTTGTACCTGTGGCAACAAACCGCCGTCACACATATCTGCTTGGGCATCGAGGCGCCCGACCTGCGCTACGAATGTGGGAATACTGAAAAGCAAAATAGCTGTGGCAGTGAGCGCCGCATTGTGCTCAGGAACAGTCAGCGGCCCTTGCCCGCTAAACAACCGAGACTGGCGCAACAGGTCAAACGTCTCCACCAACCTCGGGTACCGTGCTTGCAACTCGCTCGACACCTGTCGGGTGCGAACCCAGTCACTGAAAAGCCGATAGAGGGCCCACAGCGGGATAATCGCCAGGAGCAGCGCGAACGTGAAGAGTACTTTCTCAACATCACTTCCAGTTTGGAGAAAATCACGGAACAGCCGGAACCCCTCGGAGGCCGGCACCCCCTTGCGGATCAACCAGCCCCACAGCGGTGCTAACTCGGGGAAGAGGACGAGAAAGCTAACCAAGTAAGCGAGCAATAAGATGCCGGCGATGATGGGGCGCGCCGGCGGGAAGCGAGCTGATAATCGATCCCACAGCACGATAAAGGCCAGGGGAATCAACAGAAGTACACCGAGGGCGAGAAGGCTGTAAAGCGCAACCAACGGTAACATGGCCAGCAGTTTCAGGGAGAGCGTGACGACCCGCCAGCCCCGTAGTAAGTCGGCGAGCGGTTCCAGCGTAGCCGCCCACTCCAGGCCGAATGCGCCAAGGTAGTGCGAACGGTACAGCCAGCCCCAGAAGTAGGTTAGGCTGCCGATGAGCAGAACGACAGAGAGCAAACGTACCGGCGACAACCACTCGTACGGACTGATCGGCAGGGGCCGAACGCCGGCCGCCCCATCCCAAGCGCCGGCGCGCACGCCCGTGGCGTCGGAAAGCTGAACTTGGGATAGATCAACATCCTCCAGGTCAGCCCCCCTCAGCATCGCCTTGCGGAGATTGGCCCACCACAGATTCGCGCGCTGGAGCCTGGCATGCTGCAAACTGGCGCTGTGCAGGTCGGCCCACCGCAGGTCAGCTTTGTTGAGGACAGCCCATGAGAGGTCAGCATCTGACAAATCGGCCCACCGCAGGTCTGCATGCCGCAGATCCGTGCGAGCCAGATTCGCACCGTGGAGGTCAAGCCCGGAGAGGTCTATACCTGACAAATCCTGACCCGACAGGTCAAGTCCCTCAGACCCACCGTGTGCCTCAATGTACGCGACGATTTCTTGTCGGTCCAAGAAGTGCTCCTCAATAGGGCGCAACTACAAGCTCCGCATCGACACACACCGTTCGGCGTGGTCTTTTATCGAAGCCACCTTCGCCCGTCATTATACCACAACTACATAAAAAGCGAAATAAGGCTATGGGTGTTCCGGTAACTACTCAGGCTACTGCCCGGCTACTGCCCGGCTACTGCCCTCGAAGTTGAGAAATGCGGAAAAGATGGGGTCGTGGGGGGCGGCCGCCCCCCACGACCCCATCTTTTCCGGTCTCTTCTTGTGTAGGTGCGAAGTGCCTGAGTAGTCACGGCTATGGGTAACATTCTGCAAGCTGCAAGCGCGTTGCCTGGGCATCGCCCAAACGTCGAGCGAGCGATGATGAAACGTTGACCAGGCAGCGCCTCAATGTTCTGAGTTGCCTGTCCATGGATACGCGAGCAGCCCACAGCATCCATAATTTGACGTAGCCAGCCCACCTGAATATAGTAAGCTATACCACCTTGGGTACCAGTTATGAATCAGAGCATGCACTCACGACTTCACACACTCAGTCAGTTTACAATAATCGTCGCCTTGTTGACGGCCGGCCTGGTGATCGCAGCTTCGCGGCTGCCAACGGAGGGGACGCCGGCCTCGCCCGCAGCCACTGCGGCCATAGGCGTTGGAAGACAGCCGGCGGGTACCGCCACACCACCCAGTGCTGTACCTTCTCTTCAATTGACAACGGCGTCCGCGCCGCCGGCAGCCACTGTGAATTCCACGCCCACCCCAACACCCGACGTCAGCAACCGGATCGGTATCTTGGTCGGCCATTGGGGTTACGATAGCGGCGCGATCTGCTCCGATGGCTTGCGCGAGGTCGATATTACGCTGGACGTCGCACAACGCATGGCAGCGCAACTTCGCTCGCGAGGCTACGAGGTAGATCTCCTACACGAGCACGATCCAGATAAACCACAGCCCCCCCTCCAGAACTATCAAGCTGCGGTGCTTATTGCCCTCCATGTCGACTCGTGCATCCCGGGTGCATCCGGTTTCAAGGTTTCACGTTGGGCATTCAGCCAGATGCCGGAGATCGAGGATCGCCTGGTGAAATGCATTTATGACAGGTACGGTGCGGCCACCGGGCTCGCCCGGCACGATGACAGCATCACCATCGATATGTGGAACTACTATGCGTTTCGCGAGGTCGGTGAGCGGACGCCTGGGGCAATTATCGAAATGGGCTTCATGACGGGGGACCGCTGGTTGTTGGTACAGCGACCCGAACTGGCCGCCAAGGGCCTCATCAATAGTCTGATCTGCTTCCTTGAAGCTCCATGACGTAGGCTAGGCAAATCGCAGTCTAGGTTCGTAGTCAGCCACGGAGGCGGAGCCGGAGTGGCGTCCCGGCGCCCTGCGGTACCACGACGGCACTCTACTGCGTTCCGGACGGATGTGCGCATCCGCGCTCACTATGGAACCGTGATTAAATAACTTGCTCATTTGAAGCTATACGGTCCTGCTCAAATGGGCAAGTTATTTAATTCTCATTCCTATGAACGGGCTTTGCGATTTACCGAGGTCAGGCTGCATAGCGAAGCCTTCTCAACCACACCAGTGCCGCGATCCCCATAACGGCAGCCTCGACCAACGTCAAGAGCACAATCAGCAAAGAGGCATCGAACCAGAACGTCTCTGGGAAAATTTGGATAAGCGTATCGGTACTTGGGAATAGCCAGGTCTCTCCCGTGAAGAAGACGCGGTGAAAGCGAACGAAAAAGAAGCGGAAGGCCAGCCCCGCGACAAGGCCGACGAAGCCGATAAGCCCGACCGTCAGCCCAGCCCCCGTGACCAGCGCAGCAGCGGCAGAGCGATGCCGGTTCGTCCACACGAGGAATCCAACGCCCAGCACAATGATGAGCCCACCGAGGATATGGGCGATCGTTGTCTGGCCAACGAGCACACGCACGTCGGTGAGATGTCCCACCTCACGCTGGTTGTACGCCCGCCGGCCATTTTCGAAAGTCAAGTCTTCAGCAATCAGGCTCTCGTCGCCGGCACCTTTCACATAGTCCAGCGTGGTATCGACGATCAGTTGCCGCATCTCGATAGGTACTATGGAGGTGTCGCTGCCTGTCGCTGTATTCGCCTGCGCGACCACTTCGGCCGGCGGCGGAAAGCCCGGTCTGGCGTACTCCCAACGCGCAAACGCCGACGTCATCAGGAGTCGAACATTGGTCAACGTCAGGACAATGGGTATCGATACGACGACTAGAAGTTGGGCGAGACGGCGCATAGAGGCATTCCTTCAAGGTGATAGGGTATCTTCTCAATAAGCTGGGGAAGGCCATATTGGCCCCAAGATAATTGAGAGGATACGTGATAGGGTACTCAGGCGGTCTTCTCCAGAGGCCACTGCATGGAACGGCCTGGATCGCGAACCGGGAGCGGCAAGGGGCACGCCGCTCCTTCAATGACTTCCGCGCCGATCGTACACCGTTGAGGCAAACCGTATCCGGGCAAAGACGGGATCATATACATGACGTCGAGCAGCGCGCGCTCGATAATCGTGCGTAGGCCACGCGCGCCCGTCTTGTGGTCCATTGCTTTTTCGGCTGCTGCCTCCAGCGCCCCCTTGGTGAAGATGAGCTCAACATTGTCGAGGTCAAACAACTTCTGAAATTGTCGGATGATGGCGTTTTTGGGCTCGACAAGAATCCGGATCATCATTTCCCCATCTAGAGGGTCAACGCTAGTTATGACCGAGAGCCGGCCAATGAACTCCGGGATCAAGCCGTACCCCAAGAGATCATCGGCCGTTGTCCGTCCTAACAGCCTGCCAATATCCCACTCCTCCCTCGGTATATCGGTGCTGCTGCGAAAACCGAAGGGCGGTCGCTCAACGACCCGCTTCTCGACAATCTTGTCGAGACCCTCGAAGGCGCCGCCACAGATGAAGAGGATATTGGTCGTGTCGAGTTGGATGAAATCCTGATGCGGATGCTTGCGACCGCCCTGAGGCGGCACGTTGGCCACTGTGCCTTCTATGATCTTGAGGAGTGCCTGTTGCACGCCCTCACCGGACACATCCCGGGTGATAGATGGATTATGGCCGCTCTTACGCGCGGTCTTGTCAATCTCGTCGATGTAGATAATGCCTCGCTCAGCACGCGACAGGTCACCGTCTGCAGCCTGAATCAGGCGGAGCAGGATGTTCTCCACATCCTCACCGACGTAGCCGGCCTCAGTCAGCGCCGTGGCGTCCGCGATGGTAAACGGCACATCCAGGATCTTGGACAGCGTCTGCGCAAGCAGCGTCTTGCCGCAGCCCGTTGGCCCAATGAGCAGAATATTACTCTTCTGGAGTTCGACGTTGTCGATCTCGGTCCAGCCGGCGTTGATCCGCTTATAGTGATTGTACACCGCAACCGACAACACCTTCTTAGCTCGATCCTGACCAATCACATACTCGTTGAGATCATCATAAATCTCCTGAGGCGTCGGTGTGCGAGACAGGGCGAACTCCGGTGAGGTGGACGACGTTGTCTCCTCGTCCAGAATCTCTATGCAGAGATCAACACACTCGTCGCAGATGTAGACCGCATCTGGCCCAGCGATGAGGCGGGTGACTTCACCCTGCTCCCGTTTGCAAAAAGAACACTTGTGCACAGCAATCACTCCTGGCCGTCAGGCCCAATTGCAACCTCTTCAGTCGAAGGACCAGTCGGAATCTCGATCTTGCCCGGCAGAATATCGTCTATCATCCCATAGTCTACCGCCTCCTCCGGCGTCAGGAACTTATCTCGCTCGAAGTCCTCGGCGATCGTTTCGGCTGTCTGACCTGTGTGATGAGCCAGGATATCGTGAATCTTGGCGTTCATGCGCAAGAGCTCGCGCGCGGCGATCTCCACATCCTGAGCATAGCCACGGCTGCTACCGCCGGCCGGGTGCATATGAAGCGTCGCGTTGGGCAACGCGTAGCGCTTGCCCTCCGTCCCACCGGCCAACAGGACGGTCGCCATACTGGCTGTCGCACCGACGGCAATGGACGAAATCGGCGCATCAACCACCTGCATGGTGTCATAGATGGCCAGGCCGGCCGTGACCATACCGCCCGGCGAGTTAATGTAGAATTGTATGTCCTGCTCCGGGTTCTCGCGGTTAAGATAGAGCATTTGGGCGATGATCAGATTCGCTACCTGATTCTCAATGGGTGTGCCCAGGAAGACAATGCGTTCTTTCAGCAGCAGCGAGTAGATGTCATACGCGCGTTCACCTCGCCCAGTGCTCTCAATGACCATCGGAATAAGCGCTCGGGGATCCATTTCACATACCTCGTTTCTCGCTTTAGGCGTCATCCAACAACCGTCACATCCGATGCCTCAGATTCACCGCTCTCACCATTGACAGCGCCGGCATCGCCTGCTTCATCTGCTGCCCCGGTAGCCATCTCGATTAGGTGGTCGATCGCCTTTTCAGCTAACAACCGAGAACGTAACGAACGGCGCGACTCTTCAGAAGACAGTGAGGTACGCACCTGGGCAGCCTGGGCACTGTACATTTCCGCAATCGTCTCGATTTCTCCATCAATCTCCGCCTCGCTGACCTCGAGGCCTTCGCGCTTGACCACTTCGGAGAGAATAGCGCCGCGCCTAATTCGCTCCTCTGCCTTGGGACGCTGTTCCACGCGCAGTTGACGCTCTGTCAAGCCTTCCATCAACAAGAGATTTTCCAGCGTTAGCCCTCGATCCTTCAATCGAGCTTCTAGGTCAGCCATGACACGATCAATTTCGTCCTCAAGCGCCTGGGCCGGATACTGGACAGTTGCCGTGTCCATGAGCTGTTGCATGACGCTTTCCGCCAACTCATTGTCAGCCTCAGTCTGAGCGCGGGCCAACAGGACCTCTCGCGTTCGTTCGCGCAGTTCTTCCAATGTTTCAAAATCGCCAACCGTCTGGGCCAGCTCATCGTCAAGTTCGGGCAACTCGCGTGCCTTCACCTCATGCAGAACGACCGTGAAAACACCAATCGCTCCGGCCAGATCCTCGTCGCCGAAGTCCGCCGGATAAACCAAGGAGAACTCTTGCGTTTGATCGGCCTCCATGCCGGCGATTTTCTCAAAGAAGCCCTCCGGCACGCCAGTGAGTCCGTCCGATGATAGCACAAAACTTATGTTTCGCCGATCGTAGACGGGTTCGCCACTTACTTTGATCTTTAAGTCAGCGATGACTTGGTCGCCCAGCTCGGCAGCGCGCTCCACAGGCACGAGCTGCGCATTCTCATCCTGATACTCGCGGAGGATCTCCTCGATGTCCTCTTCGTTCACCTCGACAGCCGGCACCTCGAGTTGAACGCCGGCATAATCCCCCAATTCTACCGAGGGAACCAACGGGATCGTCGCCGAAAGCGTCAACGGGTCGTAATTGGCAACGTCCAATGACTTGAAGTCATAGGGTTCGATGCCGGCTTCCTCAATCGCTTCCTCATAAATCTGAGGGCCGATCTTCTCCAACGCGCTTTCCACTAGACGCTCTCGACCCACTCGCTGCGCGACGACGGCAAAGGGGGCTTTGCCCCGTCGGAAGCCCTGAATGTTAGTCTGACGAGCGTACTCACGTGCCACTGACCGCATGGCGCGATCCATGCGATTGTCATCAACCTCTATCACCAGCTCGATTTCTCGGGGACCTAGTTCTTGCGTCGTAACCTTCAACTTGTTACCTCTTTGTGTGTTGACATACAAACTCGATCACTGCGTGCCTGCACTAAAATAGACCGGAAAAAGGGGTCGGTGGAGGCGGCCGCCTCCACCGACCCCTTTTTCCGCATTTCTCAACTGCGAGGGCAGTAGCCTGAGCCATTGACTCGATTATAGCACAAGACAGCCAGAATGTGAAAGATTTGACAACCTTCCGCCAAGAAAAAGAGGCCGAGAATGATGGAAGCTGTCCATTCCCGACCCCGCTCACAAACTCCGTGTTGGTGGGGAAGGGGAGACTCGAACTCCCATGGGTTGCCCCACATGATCCTAAATCATGCGCGTCTGCCAATTCCGCCACTTCCCCACGCTGAGCGAAATACCTTGATAAGATTATAATCGCGGGTTGGCCATATGTCAAACAAAATCCGCCTTGTTTGTATCCTCGGAGGTGTGCTATAATCCACGTGGACGGAGAGACGATGTCCGGCCACGTGAATTGGAAAGGACAAAACACATGCCAAATCTCGGACCGGCGGAACTTATCATTCTGTTGGTGATCATCCTGATCGTCTTTGGCGTCGGGCGTTTGCCAGAAATTGGCGGGGCGCTTGGTAAGGGCATTCGGGAGTTTCAAAACGCCAGCACAGGCACAGACGACGAGGCTGACGCGACCCAAGAGGAATCGAAAGAGGAATAGAGCGGCCGGCAAGGCCACTCCGGAGGCAGGGCGGAGAGAAGTCGGACACGACACTTTCCTCTGACTTACCCCGTCCTGACTTGATCTACTGCAGCTCCTTTGGGATTTGACCGGCCAGCTCAAGGAGGATCTGCCGCAGGTCAGCCGGCAGCGGTGCGGCGAACTCGCGTTCCGGGCCCGACGGCAACGTCAACGCGAGTTTCCACGCGTGCAAGAACTGGCGATCTACGTCGAGTCGCTGCCGGCGGTAACCGTACACCCGATCCCCTACAACCGGGTACTCGATGGCAGCAAAATGCACGCGTATCTGGTGCGTCCGGCCGGTGATCGGTTGAACTGACACCAGCGAATAGTCGCCCAGATACTCGATAAGATAATAGACCGTCTGTGCCGCCCGCCCGCCCCGGCTCAGGACCGCCATCCGCTGGCGGTGTCTAGGGTCGCGCCCAACCGGTGCGTCAATCACCCCTTGGGGCGGGTGTAGCTGGCCCTCCAGCAATGCCACATACGTTTTTTCGACTTCCCGCCGCTTGAACTGACGTTGCAAGAAGCGTCGGG
Source organism: Anaerolineales bacterium (assembly GCA_018263655.1). Classification (GTDB taxonomy): domain Bacteria; phylum Chloroflexota; class Anaerolineae; order Epilineales; family JAANWY01; genus JAANWY01. The sequence goes on from JAANWY010000170.1 coordinate 19,397, forward strand.
CTTCTTCGTGCTTCGCTACAAGAATCAGGCCTGACGTCCCTTTGTCCAGCCGATGTACGATACCCGGCCGGCGAGCCGGCCCCTTCCCACTCGCGGCCAACTCCGCAATCTCCGCGATATGCGCCAGCAGGGCGTTGACCAACGTACCCGTCTCATGGCCAGGCGCAGGATGCACAACCATGCCGGCTGGTTTATTGACCACAGCTAGGTCGCCATCCTCGTAGACGATGTCCAGCGGAATCGGCTCGGCGACCAGTTCCGGCTCTTCCTCCGGCGGCACCCGCGCCACGACGATGTCGCCGGCAGATAGTCGATAACTGGGCTTCACCGTTGTGCCAAGCACCGTCACCAAGCCTTCGTCGATCAAATCCTGGATTTGGGAACGAGACCGATCGGCGATCTGCGTCGCAAGAAATTTGTCGACGCGCTGGCCGGCAGCCGTCTCATCGATCTCGCGTTCAACGATGCGCTCGTCCTCTGGCATAGCAAACCACACCAAAAACAATCACCGAGACACTTGTCGTCTCGGCGATCTACGTCCTCTTCTCAACACGCAATACGCCACACGTCAGAAGTGGAAGGGCGACACCCTATCACCTTTGCGACCTTCACCCTGATCTGCGACCGTTGCAGTATCCGCAACCCCATTCAGCTCCAAGTGATCGCCCCCTTCCGGTTCCTGCAACAAAAAGTAGGCTAGAATACCTACCCCGGTGACGATGGCCACATCGGCCAGATTGAAGACGGGCCAAATCTTGAAATCGATGAAGTCAATCACGTGACCATGCTGCAGCCGATCCGCCAGGTTACCCAGAGCACCGCCGAGCTGTAAGCTCAGACTCAACCGAACCATCCAGTTCTGCGTCGGCAGGTAACGGTAGTAGACTAAGATCGCCCCCACGACGATCACGGCAATCACCGCAAACAGGCTCCCCTGATCTGGGAATAGGCCGAACGCCGCCCCAGGATTGACTACATGCGTGACGCTTATGAAAGGCTTCAGACTCGACACGGGATTCCAAGACCCGCCGAGGGGGAGCCGCGTCAGTACCAGATACTTACTCGCCTGATCCGCGCTGAAGACAAGGACAGCCAACGCGACGAGCAAGATGCGATCACGAATAGATTTCCGCAAAACCAAACGAACCCCTAACCCAGACAAGTTAGAATCGCCATCAGTACCTGGGCAATTCGAAATCGCTGCGCTCTCTCGAGGCGCAATCGATGCAGAGATTGGCGAAAGGCACAGCTCTCAGCCGAGCTCGGTCGATCCACTGTCCGCACTTGCGGCACTGTCCGTACGCGCCGCGCTCCAGGGCGCCCAAGGCCTCGTTCACATCCGCGAGCGTGCCGGCCAGCGTGTTGCGCAGCGTCAGCGCCATTGACTGCTCGTAGACCGCTGACGCATCATCCGCCTGGTGTTGATCGATGCCGGCATTCTCGCCGCCGACATACTCGACAATTTCTTGTTCCCCGATTTCGATCCCCTTCTCCATCCAAGTCTTTGCTTGGCTCAACAGGTCCTGCATTTCCGCCAAGAACTCTTCACGATAGGGAGGTCGATCCCCATGTGCCATCTTTGCCACACCCCATTTCTATATCCGCACCTCTAGCCCTCTGCTCCTCCACTTCTAAGAAACGCGTTCAACGCCAAGTGTAATGGTTTCGGTGTCGATGTCAAAGCGACCGGACGTGACGCCGGCCGGCGGTACCCCTTCGACGAAATCGTCGGTGAGTGTCTCTTCCGCAATATAGTCGGCGTGCTCAGCGAGGACCGAAGCCAGCCCCTCGCTCGCCCGGAAGTACGTTCGAATCCGGTCATCCAATTCGAAGTCGGCGTCTTTGCGCAGCGACTGAACGCGCCGGACAACCTCGCGCGCCAGGCCTTCCCGGATCAGCTCCTCCGTGAGTTCCGTCTCAATTCCGACGACCATCCCGCCGTCCTCAGCCACGGCGAAGCCGGCTTTGTCCACTGTGTCGACCTGGATCTCCTCGGGCAGGAGATGGAGTGTCTCCCCGTCAGCGTGCACCTCGACGGGTTCGCCGGCCTCTACGCGTCGCACCACAGCGTCAGCCGGCAGATCGGCCAGCGCCTCCGCAACTTGCGGGAGCAAGGCGCCGTATTTCGGTCCCAGTTTAGCGTGTACCGGCTTTACCTCGTAATCCACCAAGTCCTCTGCGTCCACGAAGCGCAGTTCCTTGACATTCAACTCCTCTTTGAGCTGGTCGGCCAGCGCCTCGAGCGCTTTCTGTTCAGCCGGCGTCCGGGTCTTCACCAGCGCCGCAACCAGCGGCTGCCGGACCTTGATCTGAGCCTTGTTGCGCGCTGCGTGGCCCAGACTGGCCACCCCCATCGTCAGCCGGGTGTGGAACGAGAGTGTCTCGTCGATGAGGGCCGCATTGTACATCGGGAAATCCGCTAGATGCACACTCGCCGGGGCATCCGCGTCCACGGCTCGGACTAGATTCTGATACATCGCCTCGGATGTGAACGGCATGAAGGGCGCCATCAGCTTGCTGAGCGTGACCAGGGCCTCGTATAGTGTCTGGTAAGCGGCCGCCTTGTCGGTGTCCTGCGCACTCTTCCAGAAACGCCGGCGTGATCGCCGCACGTACCAGTTACTGAGATCATCGACGAAGTCCTGGATGGGGCGCGCGGCGCCGGTCACATCGTAGTTCGCCAGGCTCTTGTCCACGTGTCGAACCAGCGCATGGAGCTCGGTCAGGACCCAGCGATCCAGCGCCGGCCGCTCCGCTACCGGTACCTCCTCGCTCGTCGTCGGCCCGAATGCGTCGATGTTAGCATAGGTAACGAAGAAACTGTACGTGTTCCACAGCGTCAGCAGGAACTTGCGCACCACCTCGCCGACCAGATCGACTGAGAATCGCCGTGACTCCCCAGGCTGCGAGGCTGTGTACAAGTACCAGCGCAACGCATCGGCGCCGTGTACATCGAGCACCGACCAAGGATCAACGACGTTGCCCTTGGACTTGGACATCTTCTCTCCCTTTTCGTCCAGGATTAGGCCGAGACACACGCAGTTCAAGAAACAGGGCTCGCCAAATAGCAACGTCGACTCGGCGTGCAAGGAGTAGAACCACCCGCGTGTCTGATCGACAGCCTCGCAGATGAAGTCCGCTGGGAACTGCTCCTCGAACACCTCCTGATTCTCAAACGGGTAGTGCCACTGGGCCACAGGCATGGCGCCCGAGTCGAACCAGACGTCGATGAGTTCCGGCACGCGATGCATCTTTCCGTCGCACTTCTCGCAATTCAGCAACACTTCATCAACGTAGGGACGGTGTAGGTCCAGATCGTCCAGTGGCCGGCCGGCGCGCTCTTCCAGCTCCCGCACACCGCTGACCATCACCATGTCGGCGCACTTGTCACACACCCAGATCGGCAGCGGCGTCCCCCAGTAACGCTCGCGGCCCAACGCCCAATCGACGTTGTTCTCCAACCAGTTGCCAAAACGACCATGTTTGATGTGATCCGGCACCCAGTTGATCTTGTCATTGTTGTCCAACAATTGGTCCTTGAGACGTGTCGTCTCGATGAACCACGTCGAGCGGGCGTAGTACAGCAACGGCGAATCGCACCGCCAGCAGAATGGATACGTGTGCGTGTAGATACCAGAATCGTACAATAGGCCACGGTTCTTGAGTTCCTCGGTGATTTGCGGATCAGCCTGCTTTACGAAGACGCCGCGCCACGGCGTGACAGCGTCGATAAACTCGCCGCGCTCGTTCACGGTTTGGAGTACCGGCAGATCATGTTCTTGACCGACCTCCATGTCCTCGGCGCCGAAAGCCGGCGCGATGTGTACGATACCCGTTCCCTCCTCCGTCGACACGAAATCGCCTGGAACCAGGTAGTGGGCATCTTTGTCCGTCGGCAAGAACGTGAACAGTGGCTGGTAGTGCATCCCCAGATCCAGCATCTCCTGGCCCTTCACGACGTGGGTGATCTCGTAACTCTGCCCCGAGCCCGTCGAAGGGTCACCTTTGATCACCTCATCGATGAGATCGCGCGCCAGGATCAAGCGC
>JAANWY010000171.1 GCA_018263655.1 Anaerolineales bacterium
ATGGGGTCGCCCCCACCGGAAAAAGGGGGGCGGCCGCCCCCCACACCCCCATCTTTTCCGGATTTCTCAACTGCGAGGACAGTGAACACTGGAGGTTCCTAGTGCTTCGAACCCACACTTGTGGCGAATTGCGAGCCAAGAACGTTGGCGAAGAGGTGACGCTGGCCGGCTGGGTCAACCGCCGGCGAGACCATGGAGGACTGATCTTCGTTGATTTGCGGGACCGCTACGGGGTCTCGCAAGTCGTGTTCAACCCCTCCGCTGCGCCCGATGCCCACGCTGTAGCCAACGATGTTGGCCAGGAATGGGTGTTGCAGATACAGGGCACCGTGGAACGCCGGCCGGAGGGACAAGAAAATCCCGATATGGCGACGGGCGACATTGACGTCATAGCCGACGACGCCAGGGTCCTCAGCCCGTCGAAGACACCCCCCTTCATGCTCAACAAGGACGGGCATGTCGACGAGAGCCTCCGTTTGCGCTACCGCTATTTGGACCTGCGCCGGCCGCGGATGCAGCGCAACATGGTGTTACGCCACCAGATCGTCCAGTTCATCCGCCGCTACTTGGATGATGTCGACTTCGTCGACATCGAGACGCCTATCTTGATCAAGAGTACGCCCGAGGGCGCCCGGGATTTCCTGGTTCCCAGTCGCGTACACCCTGGCAAGTTCTACGCTCTGCCCCAGTCGCCGCAACAGCTCAAACAGCTTCTCATGGTCAGCGGCTTCGACCGATACTATCAGATCGCGCGCTGCTTCCGTGATGAGGACTTGCGCGCTGATCGGCAGTTGGAATTCACCCAGCTCGATCTAGAAATGGCCTTCGTCGAAGAAGACGACATCCTGAACCTGACTGAGTCTCTCTTCATCAAACTGACGGAGACTGTCACGGACAAGAAGATTCAGCAGAAGCCGTTCCCTCGCCTCACGTATCAGGAATCTATCGCCCGCTACGGCAATGACAAACCTGATCTGCGCTTCGGCCTGGAGTTAGTCGATTTGACAGAGCGCGTGACAAACAGCGAATTCCGGGTGTTCAGCGGGACAGTTGCCAGTGGTGGGCAAGTAAAGGCTGTGCGCTACCCTGGCGGCGCATCTCTGAGCCGCAGCCAAGTCGATGAACTGGAGGAGATCGTGAAAGATCGAGGCGCTGCCGGCCTCGTCACGGTCACACGTGATTCCGCCGGCGGGATCGATTCACCAGTCGCCAAGTTCCTGTCCGAGACGGAGCTAGCCGGCATCGCAGCCGCCGCAGAGGCTGAACCAGGCGACCTGGTCGCCATCGTGGCCGGCGACCCGAAGACAGTGGCCGAATCCCTGGCCCGGCTTCGCCTGGAGGTCGGTGAGCGCCTGGGACTGCGAGACGACGTCGTCGTGGCCTTCGCGTGGATCATCGAACCACCACTCTTCCTGTGGAACGAGGACGAAGATCGATGGGACTCCGTGCATCACCCCTTCACCGCACCGAAGCCGGCCGACGTCCCGTTTCTCGAGCAGGACACCGGCGCCGTGCGCGCCCGCGCCTACGACGTGGTCGCGAACGGGTGGGAGATTGGTGGTGGCAGCATCCGTATCCACGAGCGAGAAATTCAGGAAAAAGTCTTCAAGTTGCTGGGCATTACGATGGCTGACGCCCGCCTGCAGTTCGGCCACATGCTGGAGGCATTTGAGTATGGTGCACCGCCGCACGGTGGTATTGCCCCGGGCATCGACCGCTTGGTGATGCTGCTCGCCGGCGAACACAACATTCGCGAGGTGATCGCTTTCCCGAAGACACAGAGCGCTGTGGATCTAATGACTCAATCACCTTCGGAGGTCTCTGAGCAGCAGCTGCATGAGCTCCACCTGGCACCCGCTCACTGAGCAAGGGGAGCGGAGGGGCATATGCGTTATACTCAACGGTTCGTAGTGAGCCACGCAGCGCTAGCGGAGTGGCGTTTGGTCCGATATGTTACGTTCCTACGGCACTCCACTACATTCCGTGCCTGACTACGAACACGTTTGGCGGCTTAAGTTGACGCATATGGGAGCGAGGGAGCGGGGGCGTGTTTTTATGGCGTCATTCATGGCGTCATTCATGACGTCATCCAGAAGCGCATTTCCGATGGAATCTAAGGCAAGACGGCCGTCGGCAGTCGCATTTGGACATTCATTTGCCGGCCTTGGTCATCGTTTGGGCCAGATAAGCGCAAAATGTAGGGCAAGCTGGCAACTTGGCAAGTGGCTGAAACGATTGACTATCGCCCATTTGCCAATGTTCGGCTCTTGCCGTATAATCATAGTCGTGACTGAGCATGTTGTGTGAATCACGCGTATCAGCTCAGGCGGAGGGAACCCTTGCGAAGGTTAGGCAGTGGCTTTCGAGTTGAAGGACCTTCACCTGTCCAAAATCGGCCCATTGCCAAGGCTATTCGCAACCTTCGCAAGGGTGGCTGAACGCATACAATCACGCATCACATATTTCCGGAGGCAATCACTTGCAGACTTACTTGAGTATCGTGCAAATTATCGTGTCTGTTACCCTTATCGTCCTGGTCCTGCTCCAGGCCCAAGGACACGGTGTCGGGGGCGTGTTCGGTGGGCAATCATCGGTCTCCCATAGCCGGCGAGGGGTTGAGCGCACAATGTTTAACCTGACTGTTGCTTTTTCAGTTCTTTTCCTGCTTGTCTCTCTCCTGAACGTCCTGTAATCGCTCAGCACGGCGCGGACGGCGCTTGAGTCCACCGCCATGCCTTTTGTCCTGTAGCGTGTTTCAACGACTTCGCTGGCAACTCCTCGTCACCGTCGCCGGCCTCCTCCTGGTAGCCGGCTTCCTCATCAACCTTGTCCGCACGCAGTCTCAGGCCGCTGTCCTATCTAACACCATCACTTACACCGAAGGGCTCGCCGGGCGCATCCAGTTCGTGAACCCGTTACTGAAGGAAACGACTGCTGAGCATGACGTGGTCTCCCTCGTCTTCAGTGGCCTAACTCGCACAGATGAACACGGCGAGATCGTCGCCGATCTCGCCGAGGGCTGGACCATCATGGACGACGGTCTGACATACGTGTTCACGCTGCGTGAACACGCCCGCTGGCACGACGGNGCGCCGGTCACGGCGGACGACGTCATCTTCACCATCGCGCTTCTGCAGGATGAGACATCCGATTTACTACCGAGCCAGGCGCCTCTGTGGCGCACCATCACCGTTGACAAGTTGGACCAGCGGACGGTCCGTTTCTCGCTGTCTGAACCACTGGCTCCGTTCTTGGACTACACAACACTGCCGCTGCTGCCGGCACACGCTCTAGAGAACATCACTGCCCAGTCGCTGGACCAAGTTCCCTTCAACCAAGCACCGATCGGATCGGGACCGTTCCGCCTTGTAGACATGGCTCAGGATCACGTGAAGCTAAAAGCCTTTGAGGACTACTACGGTGTCAAACCCTACCTCGAAGCAGTCGAGTTTCGGCTCTATCCCGATATGCAAAGCTTGCTGACGGCCTATCAGGCCGGCGAGGTTCAGGCGATCAGCCAGCTATCGACTCGGGACCTCGATGTCGCCGGCCGGTTGAATGATCTGGCCATCTACTCCGCCCAGCAAGCAAGTTGCGTGGCTCTTTTCCTTAACATGGACCGCCCCCCGCTGGAAGATGGCCGCGTGCGTCGTGGCTTACTCGCGGCCATCGACCGACAGGGCTTGATTGACGACTACCTCGGCGGCCAAGCGATCGTGGCCAACAGTCCCATATTCCCAGGCTCCTGGGCCTACACATCAGATCTCTCCACTGTCGAGTTCGATATCGAGGTGGCGCGGACGCTTCTGGAAGAGGCCGGCTGGCATGAGACTGACGAGGATGGTGTTCGTCGCAGCAGAGAAGAAGAGCCACTTGAGCTGGAGATCTTGACCAACAATGACCCGTTGCGTCGGGCATTGGCGGAAGCCATCGCGCGGCAGTGGACCGAAGTCGGTGTGCGCACCTCAGTGCGCACAGCCGATATTGTGACACTGCGGACGCGCCACCTACAACCACGCGAGTTTGATGTTCTGTTGTATGGCTGGGTTCAAATGACGGCTGACCCGGACCCCTACGCATTGTGGCACTCGAGTCAAATTGAGGGCGGGCAGAACTACGCCGGCCTTCAGGACCGCGCCATCGACGACTTGTTGGAGGCCGGCCGGCGGACGAACGACATCGAGGAGCGGCGCCGCCTTTATCGAGACTTTCAAGAACGCTTCGCCGAAGCCTGGCCGGCACTTCCGCTGTACCACCCGGTCTACCATTACGGTGTAGACGACAGTGTCCAAAACGTGCACCTTCCACAAATCATCTTTCACCCCAGTGATCGCTTCCAGACCTTGTACCGCTGGTACGTCAGTGCCGATCAAGAGAGCAGACGGGCAGAATCTCCGTCGCTCCTCCGGCTTTGGAATCGGGATAGCTAACGGCGGTCCCCCCAGCAATTCTAATTATGGCACGAATTTGGGTGCTGGCCGCGTGAGAAGCATGCTGAGTAGGCGTCAGCCGTATCGAAGTGTGCTTCTTATGCGGCCAGCACGCTTCGATACGCCCACTACTCAGCATGCTGGCCGCCATAATTAGAATTGCTGGGTCCCCCGATTTAAGTTTGACAGCCCACTACAATCGTGATACACTCCCCTGCAAGAGTGGACCGGAAAAATGGGTCAGCTCTCTGACCTGTCCAACTACAAGGAGACTGCTATGGCTCACAGGAAAGGCCTCACGTCCATCTCCCTCGCCCAGGTGATGGCCTTCATCGGCGTCATCTTGGCCGGCTATTTCGTCGTCGGCTTCGGGAAAGTTGCCCTCATCGGCCACCAGCTTCGCAATACGAAAGCCGAACTCCAAGCGGAGGTGGCAGCACTAGAAGCCGAGGTCGCCGATTTGGAAGCGCAGAAGGAGTACGTCCAGAGCGATGCGTACATCGAGGAGTCGGCCCGCAACGAGTTCAAGATGAGCCGGCCCGGTGATCAGGTCATCGCCCCCATGTACGAGCAACCGCGCGAATCAAATCCGCCAGAGGAATCGGAGCCGCAAGAGCCGGCGACATCGGAACCAGTGGAGCCCTGGCGCGCGTGGGGGAGGCTGTTCTTCGCCCAATAGTCACTGCCCCCACTGGAACGTCCTAATCTCGCTCCGCGGGCTGAGGGCTTTGATTTCGTCCTCTCCGGTTCGACGTACCACTGTCACATCCCACCGATAGCGTTGCGTCGTGCCTGTTGCCGGCGCGAGATCGTCCCGCAGGCGCCACGCATTCGGTTTGACCCACGCCTCGCGTGTAACCTCGGGCTCGCCAGGACGGGCCGTTCGCAGGCGCACCACGTACCAGGTCTCGTCACTGAGGACGCCAACGGATGCCCAATTCACCAACGCCTCCCCGCCCTCCAGCAACGCACCGTCGGGTGGACCCAGGAGGACGGGGGCCGGCTTCCTGAATCTGGGCGTTGCAGTTGGCTCTGCCGGGGTTGGGCTGGGTTGTGGCGTTCGGGACGGTGTGGCCGTGGGCGTCGACGTTGGCACAACGGGCGTGGGTGTGGCTCCCGAAGGAATTGTCAGCACCTCGCCGGGATGCAGAAGGACCTCCTCATGCGCCAGCCCATTCGCCTCGACGATATCCTCGACCGCCGTCTCATACTCAGCAGCGATGGCCAGCAAAGTATCGCCGGCCCGAATCGTGTGCGTGACGACATTGAACCCGGAACGCGGCAACGGCGTCGCCGTGGGCGTTGGTAGCTCGAAGCCGGCGTCCAGCGGGATGATCAGCTCCTGGTTTATGTGCAGGAAATCATCCTCGTCCATGTCGTTGGCCTTGAGTATAGCAGTCACCGTGGTACCATACTCCAACGCAATATAAATCAGCGTCTCGCCCGCCTCGACCTTATGCACGTAAAACGAGGGTGTTGGTGTGGGTGGGGCCGTCGGCGTGAACGAGGGCGTCGCCGTGGGCGTTCGCGTAAACGTTGGCGTGGATGTCGGCAGCGGCGTCGGGGTCAGTCTGGGGCCCTGCATGGCAGACGACCGCCCGTCGGGGCGCATCATCCAGAGCGCTCCAATCAGCGAGCCGAGGATGAGGGCGATGAGCAGCGATTCTAAAATCGTGCTCGCCGTCGAAGACTGAGCACGCGCCTCAGCAGAGGGCTCGGCGCTGATCTCCGGCCGGCGCAGCGACGCGCCGCACTGTTCGCATGTCTGTGCGCCGGCAGCCGCGACGGCATGGCATTCAGGACATCGACGCGACGTGAATTGGCTATCGGCCAAGGCCCCGCTCCACAGCTTCCTGCTGAACTTCCAGCAGCTCCTGGATGCCATGCCAAGAAAGCTGAACCAGTTTATTCATCACGCGCGGCGAAAAGGGCTTACCCTCTGCTGTTCCCTGAACCTCAACGAGGTCACCTTTGTCTGTCATTACAACGTTGAAGTCGACTGCGGCTTCGACATCCTCCTCATAGTTCAAGTCCAGCAGCACTTCGTCCTGAACCACGCCGGCGCTGATGGCCGCAATCCGGTTCTCAATCACGCGTCGCGACACGGCTCGTTTCGCAATGAGCTTGTACAGCGCAATTGCAAGCGCCACATAGCCGCCCGTTATCGACGCCGTTCGCGTCCCACCATCGGCTTGGATGACGTCGCAGTCTACCGTGATCATCTGCTCACCAAGGGCCGGCAGATTCACGGCCGCGCGCAGACTGCGCCCGATGAGACGTTCAATTTCCCGAGTGCGCCCGCCGGCGCCCCGCCGCTCGCGCCGTGTGCGATCGTGGGTCGAGCGAGGCAGCAGGTTGTACGTTGCCGTCACCCAGCCGTGACCGCTGTTCAACACCCAGCGCGGCACATAGTCCTCAACGCTGGCAGCGCACAGCACCCAGGTTTTCCCCATCTTGATGAAGGCCGACCCTTCGGCGTGATCGAGATAATTGGGTACAATTTCGACTGGGCGGATCTCGTCAGGGCTACGGTCGTCGTGTCGCGGCATCAGACTCCTTCCGTTAGCTCTCAGTGAAAGCCGCCGCCGCTGCCGCCATGGCTTGTTTGACGGCCGGCGTGCTAAAGGCCTCCTGTAGCTCATCGCTGAGCCATGGCCACTTTTCAGTGACGGTAGCGCGAAGCTCTTTGATGCGCGCCAGGTCGGGCTTGTCCTTTGCCAGTTCCAGATAGATGTTCTGCAACTGGGCGATGATCTGATCCCGTTCCTTTTGATCTACCGTCAATTGTCCCTGCACCAGTAGTTGCATAGCCGTGAATACCTGATTCAGGCTTTCTGCACCCCCGCCAGCGGGTTGCTGGGCGGCCTGCGGAGCCTGGGACGGGGCGCCTGGCTGCTGGCCTACGGCGCGCCCCATCATCTGGGCAATCGTTGCACCCAGGCCAACACCGGCGCCGAGGCCCAGCCCGGTCTGAGCTGGCCCGGCCACCCCCTCGCCGCCGGCCGCTGCTGCTTCGCCGAGGGCCCGCGCTGTCTTGAACTGCAGATACGATTGCATGTCGCCGATGGCGCCCATCGCTGCCCGCTCGTCGATGGCCTTCTGTGTTTCCTCCGTGGTGTTGACATTTTGCACGTAGAAGGCCTTCAGGTCCATGCCCAATGCCTTGAAATCATCGCTGGCGCGTGCGCGCGTGCCAGCGCCGATCTCGTCGTACATGCGCGGCAGGTCGAGGAGCGACACGCCGGCCTCGCCGAGGAAATCCGTGAACCGGCTGACGATGATGCCCCGCAGGAAATCCTCAATTTCCGATGTCTGATAGAGTCCCCTGGCGCCCACGATCTTGTTCACGAAGAGCTGCGAATCCGTCACCTGCATCGCGTAGTTACCGAACGCGCGCAGCCGGGCCATGCCGAGATCCTCGTCCCGCAAAGCTATCGGCTCGGGCGTACCCCACTTCATCTCGGTGAATGTTCGCGCATTGACGAAATAAACCTCCGCCCGGAACGGCGACTTCCCACCAAACGGGATGCTGATAAGCTCAGTGAGGAACGGAATATTCGCCGTGGTCAGCGTGAAGCGCCCAGGGCCAAACGTGTCAAGCGCCTTGCCGTCGCGGAAGAAGACAGCCGCTTGGTGCTCCCGCACGACAAGCTGAGAACCAATCCGAAACTCGCCAGAGCCTCGAGCCGGCACCCGCTGCACGATATCGCGAGCTGCCGCATCGGCCCATTCGATTACGTCCAAGATTGCCATGTCAACCTCCCAAAAGCAGTGAACGGTGATCAGTAAACAGTGGTCAGATTACCACAACGGGCAACTGACCACTGATTACCGATGACCGCCTATTGATTGACTTCGCTATACTTCCTCTTCCTGCTCGCCCAGCACCTGAGCCTTGAGCGCGGCGAGTTCCGATTCGAGCTCCTCGTCAGCTTCCATGGCTGCGAACTGCTCCTCGACCGACTCTTCAGCCAGTTCAGCTGTTGCTTGAGCGCGCGCTTCTTCCTCCAAGATCCGGCGCTCCATGCGATCCAGCTCAGCGCCGTAGTCAATGGAGTCCAGTCGCTCGGCGGTCTGTACCACCTGCGCCTCAGCGGCGGCCCGCTTGCGGCGCGCGATGAGAACACCCTTCTTACGCTTGGCTTCGTCGTACTTCGACTCCAGTTCCTCGAGCTCTTGCTTCAGTTTCTCGACGCCGGCTTTCTGGGCCTCCCACTGCTGTCGATAGACGTCCGCGTGGGATTGATGGTCCTTTTTGCGCTTGAGAGCCTCCAGGGCTAACTCGTCCTTCCCGTTCTTCACGGCCAGTTCCGCCTTGCGCGCCCACTCGTCAGCCAACTCCTGGCCCTGCTCCATGTCACGCTTGATCATCTTCTCCTGCGCGATCATCTCCGCGACCTGTCCTTTGGCATCGCGGATGGCTGCCTCCATGTCGCGGATGATCTGCTCCAGCATTTTCTCCGGATCCTCAGCGTGGTCTAACATATCGTTGATGTTGGCCCGCAAGATGTTGTTGACTCGCTCCAATACGCCCATTGTATTCTCCTTTCGAGTAGATGTTCAACCGATACAGCCAGGACTCAGAAACCAGGTTTTTGACCACCCAAGTGAGATATTTCGCACGCAACTACATCGCACGCCTACCGCCGGGGCCAGAGCTCGAGCTGAGCGACATCCACAGGCTCACCTCGCTGCACGTGGACGTCCTCGCCCCACTGTTCGACCCACAACTGAGCGCCGCTGTCCGAGGCGTACAGCCAGTACCGAGCCAGGCCTTCTCGCCGGCCGCCAGGCCCGACGATGTACGCCTTGGCCTGCGCCGCATCGATCTGCCGGAACGTTTCGCCGGCCACCCCCAGCGTCTCAGCCGGCGGCGCGGACACAGAATGGTCGACGGTCCCGAAAAGTCCTACTTCGCTCTCGCTGGCCCCGACTCGAAGCCAACGCTCCGTGCCGGTGTCTTCGAGTTTGTACGCGTATGACATTTCGCCCTGAATATCGTACGAAACCTTGGCCATGATGATATAGTCGATGCCGGCGTACGTCAGAGCATCGTCGACTTTCAGGTCCGCCAGGGCCTGAAACGCGGGACTGGGAGGCGGCAGTGTCTCTTCCAAAGCGTCCTGCAGCTCATTGGGCGGCACCTTCTTGCCTTCAGAGATCAAATCGCGGCGCTGGTCGAAGCGACGGTTCAGTCCATCCACAGTGCCGGCCAGGGCTTCGGCGGCTCCTTCGACTCCTTCGCCGGCTTCGATGGCCTCGGCGACGGCGTCGAGGCCGGCCGACACACGCCCGACGCCGGCCGACAGCGCCTGATCGAAGGCGTAGAGCTGTTCAAGCTCTGGCTCGCGAACCCGGGCTGTGTCGAACCAGCCGGCGTAGCCGTAGCTGGCCGTGCGCAGCCGGTCAATGAACCGCTGCAGCTTCAGAGCGACGCGCTCCATATCGTCCAAGGCGCCCAGCAGCGCTTTGTTTGTTGCTCGGAGCTGCGCATCCGTCAGCCGGTCAAGCTGCGCGCCGTACTGTTGGGCGAGCTCTACGCGCAGTTCTCGATCGGCATCGCGCCGGCGCTCCCGCTCACGATAGCCGAAGTAGCCCGGAATTCGATTCGCAATTTGCTGTCTTCGTCGCTCTAGGCGTAGCTCCACGTCCTTCACTTGCCTCCTCCTGCCCCAATCCCTGGGATTAGGTGTCTCAGCTTCAGGCCCCACCTCACATTCGCTATGCCAAGAAGATTTCTGTTCCACAGTACGGGCACTCGAACACACCCTTGCCGGCTAGCTCCAACTCACCGCCACAATTGGGGCACTTCTGGCGCATCTCCGAGGCTTCTTTCGCATACAGGACGCCGTCGTTCCAGTTGATGTAGCCCGCGAACAGCCCTTTGCCGACCAAATCGTGCACGTACTCCTTGATCTGATCTCGGCTGAGGTCCATTTCGATGGCCGCATCGCTGATTCGGATCTGGCCTCGTGTCAGAACCATGTTGAGGATGTCACGCTCCTTGGCCGCCTCGGCGAACTGCCGCGCCTCCTCGCTCCCGCGCGTGAACAGGAACGCCCCACCACCCACCAGCGGCGCCACGACGATGAACAATAGCACGAGTCCGAAGACGGCGCCCGAGATGCGCAGTGTGCCTTCGACCAGGTTCGCGATCAACCAACCGCCGGCAGCCAAGACCAGCAAGACGCCGGCACCGACCAGAAGCCCTCCAATTAAGCGTCCTTGTCCTACCATGAGTTCCCAACCATCTTTCTATCAGACCTTAAGGGTTTCCGTATCCGTTCAGGTAGTGGGGACCCTTGCGAAGGTTTACCAATCGCATTCGTGTTGAAAGGCCCCTCGCCAGTCGAAAATCGGGCGAAAACCCGCCGGATGATGGGCGAAGGTCTCCTGACCGAGCCCCTTTTCGCCTCGGTCAGGAGACCTTCGGCGATCAAAGAGGCTCTATCCAAACCCACTGCTGCCGCCGCCGGAGCCACCGCCTCCACCGCCGAAGCTGCCACCACCGCCACCGCTCCAGCCCCCGTGGCTGCCACCACCACTACTGCGCGGCGTACTAGATAGAACGCCGCCGGCACTGCTCAACATCGTGGCCAAGCCATCGCTCATGCTCTGCAGGCCGCGCCCCAGCGAGTCGCTCGTCCGCTGCAGGTCGGGCATACCGCCGCCGGATTCTCCCATGTCGGGCATGGCCCCCTCACCGCCTTGCTCGCCCGACCCGGTGAAGACCGGACGTCCACCACGCCGATAGCCACGCCGCCCTCGACGCCAGGGACCGCCCCAGTATGGCCCTCCGGCCGGCCGATACCAGGGAGGAGCCGGCGCATCGACCTCAGAGAACTTGCGAACCCAAGCGTTCTCGAGCCCAAAGGCAATAGCGTAGGGGAGATACTTGTCGAAAATGCCCTTCGCTTGCTCCAAATCCGCGTAGTCTTCGATATTATCGAGATAGCGCTTGAAGGCCTGCCAACGGGCCGCTGCTTCAGAACCTTTCGTCGTCTTTCGAGGCATCACGCGCGCAAAGATGAGTATCCCGACCGCGACAACACCCAAGCCAAACGGAATGCAGATCACTGCCTCGGCAAATGAAGGCATTACGATCAGGGAGAAGAAAGCAAAGATGACGGAGAAGACGATACCGACAATGCCCAACACGGTGTAGGTGCGGCGCGTGGTGTCAGGACTGCGCTGGAAGAAGTCTTCACGCACGACTTCTGCGTACAGTTGCTCTCGCAAGTCGGGGATGACCTTGTAAAACTTCTCCTTGAGCGAAGAGAGCTTCCGGCTCTGCCGGCCCCCGAAGAACTCCTGGAGCAACGTTTTCTCGTAAGGCCGCAGGGACGCTTCGTGATCTTGCTTCTCGAAGACGAAGTCGTGCCGCGCACCAATCCCGAGGAAGCCTTTCTCCTCGATTTCGCGCATCGTGATAACGCCCCGCCGCGCGAGATCAACGATCGTCGCGATGATGTCTTGCATATCGGCGGTCTCGTCGAGCAGGGTTCCGGCCACGCCGGGCGGCAGTTCGCTGGGCCGCTCCGGCAAGTACTCGGCTACTAGCGGCACCGGGGCATCTCGACCTCGCGTATACCACAGCAGGAAGAGGCCGACAATGCCAACAACGGCGATGAAAATGCCAATGAAGCCCAGCAGAAGATTGATGATCTGACGCGTGGGGTCTTCGGGCTCCGTCACGGCGCCAGCCGGCCCCTCCGCCTGTTGCTCCGCAACCTGAGCGTCGAAGTCCTTCTGCCAGGCTGGCGGCGACCCTTCCACGACACCGTGCGGAAACTGCACTCGCACGTCGAACCCTTGACCGGGCGGCACTGTCTCCTGGGTGGAGAAAACAAGGGTGCGCGAATCAAGCTGATCAGCACTGGCCGAGACGCCGTAAGCGTCCCATTTCTGGATCTCTTCTACACCTTCCGGCAGGTGCACGGTCACTTGGGAGGATCGGACAGGGTAGCTACGATCGGCTTCGACAGCCGTCCACCAGATCTGATCGCCACCCTCGTAGATGCGAGTCGCCCCTCTGGCCGTGTATTTTAGCGTGAACGTGTGAGTCGAATCAGAAGTCTCGGGGAAGTACCAGCGCAATTGGAACTCGGCGCCGTCGACCGACGCCTGGTACGTGTACGGCGCTTCGCTCCCACTCTGTTGGTAGCGTCGATCTCCCGCGTAGAATTCTACGTTGGTGATGCCCTCGAGCCGGGTGAGCGGGATCGTCCGAAAACCGTAGTGGAAAGGGCCGCCTTTGAAAGTGAACGTCCGCGTTTCGACGACGTCGACATCACCGTTCTCTTGTACAGTCAGCTCGACATCAAACTGCTCTCCTACGACGGAGCGATCTTGGGCGTAGGCGAGGCCGGCCAGGACACTGAACATCAGAGCCAGGCCGACAGAAACCAAGACAAGTCTACGAACCTGGTTAACGACGGGCCGGCGCATCACACGTTCTCCTTCTCTCATAACGCTAAACATGTACGACGGCGATTTGTTGTGGCAGGGCATCGCGTCTCGTGGGGCGGCACGACACCGCTATTATACGTTGGGAAGCGGTCAAATGCAAGCTTATGTGCTGGTGTTTCCGGTCAATCTGCAATATATCTATACGAGACGGGAGAGGCGTGAGTTGCGAGCCGGCCTTGGGAAAAACAGCCTCCCTACCAAACGCCAACCGTTACCCAACGTGGGCATAGAAGCACAGCATCGTGTTACCGTAGGTGCGTTGGTCGACTAGCTTCAGGTTCTGCGAGGAGAGGTCTTCGTATTCCTGCGGATCGATCTGGACGATTACCTGGCCCCCCTTCGCCAGCAAGGACGGCCGGCGGTCCAAGGCGCGTAGGGTGTCGGCCCACAGGCCTTTGTACTGCGGCGGCGCGAGGAAAATCAGGTGATATTGCTCGTCTGTTTCCGTGATGAAATCAAACACATCTCGGCGGATCACCGTAGCTCGGTCGTCAAAATCGATCTCCCGCAGGTTGCGCTTGATGGTGGAGATGGCTTTGCCGGCTCTCTCCACGAAGTCCGCATGCGCGGCCCCACGGCTCAAGGCTTCGATTCCGACGCTGCCGGTGCCGGCGTACAGGTCCAAGAACCGCGCGTCGGGCAGGTCCCAACTGATGATGTTGAAAAGCGACTCCTTGACCCGATCCAGAATTGGCCGCGTCCCCGAGCCAGGGACAGCGTGGAGCCGGCGCCCCTTAGCCTCTCCGGCGATCACGCGCATACGCTAATAGCCCTCAACAAAGCAAAATCCCAGCCACCCGGCAAAGCCAAGTGGCTGGGATTGGATGTTTCAGGCTCAACAAGCCAGCAAGTTACTCGATGTTGAAGCCTTCGTAGTTCTTGATGTCCACGTCGATGCCAACACCAGACTCCTGCGCAATCGCCACGATGTTCTCGCTCGTGCTCGTGATGATCACACCACTGTTGGTGCCGCTAAGCTCGCTACGAGCGGCTCCCCAGACACCGGAGTTCTGAGAGATTTGGAAGAGGGAAACGGCCGCTCCAGCTTCAATTGTGAAAGTGTCCAGCGTAACAGTGCCGGGATTCGCACCACTCTGCTTGGTCACCACACTGTACTCAACTGTCACGTCAGTGGGGCCATCACCAGCATTCTGGACCACAACACCCGTGGTGCGGCTAGAGAAGATCTCCTTGACCAGCGGCAGCGCGGCCTTCTTGGTGGCGTTGCTCACGCCGAAGGCGCCGTAGACGGTCTTCTTACCGGCGCCGGCCTCGTTGACCGTTGCCACGACCTTGCCGCCCGAAGCAGACACAGTAGCCGCCGCGAAGCAACCCTCCGGCAGGCCGCCCATGTTGCCCAAGTTGGGGAAGTAGATGACCGAAGCGCCAGGCGACAGCGTCGCCTGATCCCCAGAGTACGAGTTGTCAGCGCAGGCGCCGGCAATACCCTTGAAGGTTACATTAACTGTGACATCGGCCGAGGCCTCAGCATTCTGAACAGTCAATGCTGTGGTTCGGTCAACCCATTGATTCTTGATGACGGGTACGGCAACCTCGCTGTCTGCATCCCCGGGAGTGAAGCCTCGGGTGGAGAGCACTAAGGTTGCAGGATCAGAGCTGGTTGGGTGCTCAGTGTAGACGCCGACAATGGCGCCAGTGGAAGAAGTGGCAACTGCCGAGCCGACACACGCCGCGGTGGAGGACGGAGCGGAGCAAGTTTTCGGGACGCTGGCATCATCCGGGCTGAAGACGTGCATCTCGTCAGCTTCCAATGATGCATCGGCCGTGTAGCTGCTACCATCGTTCATATTGAAGGCGATTGTGATGTCTGCAGCCTGACCCGCCGCCTGAACGTAGAAGGTCGTCGTCTGACCGGCGAAGTCGTTCTTCACCAACGGGAAGTTGACTTGCGTATCAGCATCGTCACCGCTGACACCCTGATACTGAGCAGCAGCCACGCCGCCGGGTACACCGATACCGAAGCTCGCGAGCTCGTTGTTCGCAACGTTACCAATCGCCACAATGGGCTGATCGGCGCTCAGGACAGCAGATCCAATGAAGCCTTCTTCAAGTTCCGGCTGTAGCTGTCCCTTGCCAGGGATGAAGCTGATGGCGCCACCTGCCGACAGCGTTGTGGATGCACTGGCTGAACCGAAGGTTGTCCCATCGGCTGCAATCGCCTCAACTTGCAGGTTCGCCTCTTGATCCCCAACGTTCTGAACCTGCCAGGAAACCCACCAACCGGAACCCGGTAGGGTAGTCAGCTGAATGCCACCAGGTTGAGCTAGAGCAGCACCTGCTACAGCCAGAGTTAGGAGCAGTCCAAACGTCAATGCAATAGTCATGCGTCGCTTCATGAAGTCGATCCCTCCTTAACATCGGTTGTGATATATCAAAAAGCATGCGATTCAAGCATCGAACATGCTGTTCATCATTTTACGACAGTCATTATACCATTCCGACACGTCTATGTCCATACTCCATATGTCGTATATTGCTATCTTGGGGCCTCACACCTTCTGCGTAGTCAAGATTTAGGGGATTCCAGGGTTTAAAAACATCCCAAAGACCCAAGGATTTCTGAGGGAAATAGGCCATTTTTGAGAGGTTTATTTCCCTGGAAGTCCCTTACTACGTTTTTCCAGTGCAATACCAGCCATCGGCCATGCACGCAGGTAACGATGCCAGGATCGCTCCAGGATAAACCGGTCAAACCGATAGAACATCGGCGCAAGCCGGCCAGCCCACCGCTGCCAGGGCTGCCGGAGCATCATACACAGGTTAGCGTACATGATGGAATATGCCTGCCAGGTGGTGACGCCGGCTACTCTCAGCGAATTCGGACGCCCCGCGAGCAAGTTCTCCAGATCAATTGGCGCTTCATCCGAAGAACGCATTGTCCAGCCGCTGCGCTGTGCCGCACGGAACCGAGGCGCCACGATTCCAGACGATCGCGCGAATAGCGTCAGGCCTTTGAAAAACCCACCCAGTGCCTTGTCGAACAGGACGGCCGGCAGCGGCGGATCAGGCGCCGGCGCAACCGGTTCATACAGATAAGCCCGCCCGCCGTCTGTCAGCAGGTCAGTGATCGTTTCCAGCAGACCCACCTGAGCGGCAAGGTCCAGGTGGTGGACAAGCGCGTGGACGATGATGCTATCGTACTGCGCTTGAGCGTCCAGCGTCCGCGCATCGGCGCGCCAAAAGCGGACGTTTGGCAGACCAGATTCGGCAGTGCGCCGGCGCGCTTCCTCGATCTGTGCATCAGACAGATCGATGCCATCTAACTGCATGCCACGCTTCGCCAGGCGGAGCCCGACCCAACCATGGCCACAACCGATGTCGAGCAGCCGGCCGCCGGCCTTGAACAGAAAAGACTCCATCTCGGACAGATACTCAGACCGCACGACCTGGCTGAGATATGGATTGTACTGCCAGACCTCTTCGTTCAAGGGCCCGAATTGGTTCCACCAAGCTCGTTCGTCCAATTCTTGGGCCTGAGAATAATTTGATTCGGCCATACTTTGTTTACAACTACCCGAGATAGCCCAGGTCCTTCAAACGGTCGAGAACCTCGGCTTCTTCGTCTTCAGAAAGATCGACCGGGCCTCCGCCGGCAAGCTCTCGTGGCACTCGCTCAACCGGTGACCCGGTGTCTTCCCACAGATCGGTGAGCACCCGGCCATCCATGTCTTCGGGTATGGGCACGCCGAGGATGTGCAGAGTCGTCGGCGCCAGATCGATAATCTCCGCGTCCTCGACAATACCGTGACGAATACCTGGCCCCCACGCCATGAGCATGCCATGCTGGCGATGCGTGCCCGTCTCGTAGTTCGGAGGCGGGCCGAACACCTTTTCCCCCACAAATTCCAGTCCCAGATGCGAGATATACGTCATGTCGCGCATCGTCACGTTGATGTCGGGGCCCTCATCGGCGTGCGGACCGTGATAGACGTCGTCCTTCAAGTAAACGGCATCCACCACCCGCTCACCGGTTTCGGGGTCCTCCAGCTCCCACAGACGATCTGCGATCTTACTCACGACATGCTGATACTCGGCGCCAGGCTCGACGATGCCGTGCGGCTCTCGCCCCCGCAGATTGATGTAGATTTGCCCAATGTAGCCGAAGCTGTAGGCCTGGGTCTGCGACCAATCCACGACCTCGATGATGTCTGGAGTATCGCGGGGGACCATCGCCGAGAGCCAACCAGGCAATTGCTCCTTGATTCGGTTGACATTCTGCCACCCCACCAGCCGCGTTAGGTTCTCACGGGTGAGGCCGGCCCGGCGCAGTACCGCCCGGGTACCACCAACCGCGCCGGCGCTCTCTCTGAGCGTTTGAAAGCCCTGCTGTTGAAGCCACGCGTTGAGGTAAACTTCCTTGTGCAATGGCCCGCCGCCGTGATCGCTCATGATGACGACCATTGTATTTTCGTCGATGGTCGCCAGGAAATCGCCAAGCCGGCGGTCCAGCAATTGATGGTAACGCAGAATGGCGTCACCGTAGCGCTCGCTGAGCGCCGGATCGTGTTGGGGGTGCGTCTCGTCCATGAAAGCCCAGAGAAACGCGAAGACACCATCGAGGTTGCGGAAAACGACCGTGAATAGGTCCCACGGCTCCCGCTCCATGAGTTGCAGGGCCACATTGGCTCGCTTATTGGTGGTGTCCATCACCTCACGGATGAAGGCCTCTTCTCGACCAGGCGCATAGACAATCTCGTTGTTGATCCGGTAGCCCGAGGCGCGCAGTTCATCGGCCAAGTCGGCCGGATACGCGTAGTCAGCATCGTCCGGCGCACCCAGCCCCGAAACCATGAAGCCGTTCACCGGCTCGGGCGGATACGTCATGGGGACGTTCAGCACGCCGACGCGCTTGTGATACCGGCCGGCCCAGGCGAACATCGTGCCGAGCGACGGCAGATCGTTGCGCACCGGCTGCAGTTCATAGCTGCCCGGCCGGCGCTTCAAGAAATCGAAGAGGCCATGCTTACCAGGGTTCACGCCGGTGAAAAACGAGGTCCATGCCGGCGGTGACAGGGCTGGGATCGTCGATTTCAGCCGGCCAGAACAGCCTTCTTCCAAAAGACGGTGGAAGTTCGGCAAGTGGCCGGCCCCCGCCCAGGGTTCGATGACGTCCAATGTCCCCCCGTCAAGCCCGATGATCAAAACTCGCTTGTTGTCCATCCCGCTTGTTCATGCCCTGCCTGGGGATTCAAGGTAATCCAGACCACATCGCCGCGTTCGGGAACATAGGCCATTGGACTCACCACGCCTCGCGCCCTACCGCAGGGCCGGTCTCGATTTCACCGTGCAAATTGTCCTCGGTTACTTGCGATAACAGATGTTCGAGAGTTAAAGCAGGCTCAACGACCGGCACGATGACCAGTTGTCCATTCACCAGTGACACCTCAACCGTCGAATTCCGCTGCAACCCGATTTCCGTGGCAAAAGGTTTGGGGATGTGTAGGGCCAGACTGTTGCCCCATTTCTGCACTCGCGTTCTCATAGCAATGCTCCTTTCCCTGTGTCTACTAAGAAGATACGCCAACTTGGCGTCTCTGTCAAGCCAATGGCAAAAGAACCACGCGAAAAGAGGCATTTATCAGGAAAAGCTGGATCGGAAGGCCGGCTAACTGCTGCGCCTAAAATGATACATCAAAACAGGCACGAATATCAACGGCGCCACCGCGTGATTCTGCAATCTTTCGGCCAGTGGGCGCAGCAGCATCGCCGCCGGTCCGGAGGCCAGCGGCGTCCGGCTGACCCAGTGCCACACCTTGGGAAGTCCACTGTGCCCGGTCCGGGCTTGGTACAGTGGCGCCGACCGACCGATGCTCTCCATCTGCCGGCAGGCATGCGCAAAATCCGTGGGGTGATCGTGATAAGCCAGGGCGTCTGGCGCGAACACCAACCGGAAACCGTGCTCCTTCAGACGGTTCGCCAATTCCGTATCCTCATAGGCCGCCGACGGAAATCGCTCGTCGAACAGACCGTGCTCCAGCAGAAAGAAACGCTTCACCGAAACGTTGCAGGTGTAGAAATAAGTGTGGTTGATCGCCTCGATCTCGTCGAGCAGACGATTGAAGCGGAAACGCGCCTCTTCCCACCAGCGCATGAAGGGCGTCACCTGCAAGTTGGGCGCCCACCGAACGAGTCCCAACACGCCGACTGCCGAATCGGGGTGGTGGTTGTGTTCTTCCAGGTGCGCACGCAGGAGCGCCGGCGTAGCAAGCACGTCGCTGTCGGTCATGAAAACGAGTCGGCCCTCGGCCAGCCGAATGCCGTAGTTGCGTGCCGCCGCCGGCCCCCGGTTCGGCTGACGCACGTAGCGCAGCGGCACTGGGCTCTCGCCGGCCAGATCACCTACCACATCCGGTGTGCTGTCCGTCGACCCATCGTCCACAACGATGATCTCCCACGGGACGTCGACGCCACGCTGGGCGAAAAGCGCTCGCAGGCTGCGGCGCAGTACGCCGGCGCGGTTGTACGTCGGGATAACGACGGAAAGCTCCATCAATTCTTAGAACGTCCCCATCAGCCGATACTTGGCGTAGCGGAACGGGGCGTGGATCAGCTTGGCCCGCCAGTCGTGTTGCAGCGTCGTGTTGATGAAGCATACGTGGGTGCAGTCACACGCGTGGCTCTTGGCCACCCTGCGTTCCGTCTGCATCACCGGGTCCTGCATCAGTTTCGAGAAATCGTGATCATAGTCGGCCAGGGCTATCTGGGCGTCGCGCAATTCACAGACGCGCACGTTGGCATTGTAGTCGATCACGGCGATAGTGTCGCCCGCCAGGCAATCCATGTCCCAACGCCTATTCTCGGCGTAGTTCGTATACTGCGTATGATACTGAAACGCCAGCGCCCCGACGCCGTTGATCTCGCGCCAGAGCCGGCGCCCGGTGGCGGCCCCCTGTCGCTCCAGCCGTTCCCGCAAGTACGCTTCCTGAATCGGCAGAACTGTCTCGTAGATCTCGCGCACTTTGGCCGGCGGCACCGACTTCAGATGCGGTTCCATCGGCTCGCCGCGCACAATCTCGAAGAAGTGCCCGCCGATGGGTTGATTCCCCCGCATCCAGCGCGCGAAGGAGATCACCTCGTCGTAGTTGTCGGCACAGATTACGGTGTTTATCCACACGTCGAAATCCGAGAACTCCTCGCGTAACTCCAACAGTTGCTGCATGGTGTTCATCGTAAGTTGGAAGTTGTTGGGTACTCCGCGAATCTTGTCGTGTGTCTCGGCAAAACCGTCGATGGAGAGGTTGACCGTGAAATTCAGGCCCGGGTTCTCCTCCAGGATTTGCCGCGCTAGACGCGTGGTGCGGCCGGCCAAGATTCCATTTGACGGAACACTTACGTTACGGATATGATTCTCTTGACGGAACAGACTGATCACCGCCGGCAAATCTTCCCGTAGAAAAGGCTCGCCGCCGGAGATCAGCAACGTCTCGAAGTTCGGCATGGACCGCGCCAACTTCTCGATGTCTTCCAGGGCAAACCCCTCGTCTGCTGCATTCAGGTTTTGCCAGTAGAAGCAATGCCCACACTTGGCGTTGCAGATTGACGTGACAAAAAAGATCAGAAAATCCAAATCGCGACTAAACAACCTTCGGAATCCGTTCGTCGACTGACTGATAAAACTCAACATCGTCTCACCACAATCCTTACAACAATCCGATGCTACTTCGCCGGCTCGCTCACCTGCGGGGCCGGCTGCCCCATTATCTGACGGAAAACGATCAAATCTTCTCGAGAGAAGGCGCCCAAGAGAACCAGTGTTAGCAAGTAGACGGCGCCTCCCACCGGAATCAGAATCAGCAGCGGCAGTGATCGAGCCGTCAAGACAGCGCCGGCCATCACCGCTGACGCCACAACGGGACGCCAAAGGTATGATGACACCTCGAACGACAGGAGCTCGCGGCGGATAAACACCAGGTTGAGAATCAGCATCAGCAACGTTGACATCACGCGGGCTACAGCCGAACCGACGGCGCCCCATGCAGGAATAAGCACCCCATTCAGCGCCAGATTCACTACCAATACGCCGGCCAGGAACCGCGCGATGACGTCCTGACGGTCGGCGACGACCATGACGCGGGAGTTGAGCACGTTCAAGAACAACACGGCCAGCGACCAGATCAAGATTTGTAGCACGATGCCGGCCGGCGCAAAGTCTGGGCCAAAGATCAACGTCAGCAGCGGCCGTGCTACCAGCGTCGTACCAACCGCGATGGGCAAGCCCACCAGAAACAGGTATTTGAAAGATCGGTTGAAAAGCCGTCGCATAGCGGCCGGCGCCTCGACGTAGAGCCGCGACATCACCGGCAAGATGCTCGTCCGATATGCAAACGGTAACAGTGTCAACGCACCCACGATGGTATTAGCCGCCCCGTAGAATCCAACCTCGCGCTCGGTGCTGAATTTCGACAGCAGAATGACGTCTGTGCGATTATCCAAAATGTAGAAAATGCTCACAAAGACGAACGGGAACGCGATCCGGAATTGTCGCCGGCAAAAAGCCAGATCGATCCCACGCAGGGGACTTGTATAGCGCCACCGGATCAACACCAGATTGACTGTCACCGTCAGCAAACTCACCGCCAGCAGGCTCAGCGCCAGGCCCTCCAGCCCCCAGCCAGATTCCAGCGCGACGATGCCGGCGGCAATATTGCCCATCCCGTACACGCCCGAGGTGAGCGTGAGAAAGCTCATCTCCTCGCGCGCGATGTACAGCGCCTGGCAGATATTGGAAACGTTGTCCGGCACAATTGTCAGACTCAGCAACAGGATTACGTGCGCCGTCGCCGGCTCGTAGCCGAGTCCGCGCACGACCAGCCCTAGCAACCCGACCGTCAAAACCGCCATCGCGGCCCGAACCGCGATGAAGTTGCTCAAGAATTCAGCGGCGCGGTCGGGGAACTTGGCCACTTCGCGGGACAGGAGCTGATCCAATCCCCAGTACGAGAGCCGGCTGACGATCAGCGTGAAGCTCGCGGCCAGGAAATACACGCCGAACGCGTCTACGCCCAGCCGGCGCGACACCCAGACCCCGAGCACGACTGTGCTGATTCGCCGGGCGAGATCGGCCAGTACGACAAAAACGTAGTTGCTTGCGAAACGACGCATGAGCTAGCTCGCGAATCTCACACAACCCTGATCATGTGCCATGCTCTCAAAGTAGCCGGAGGCCGTCGATGAGGCCTTGCGTGAGGCCTCGCGTGAGGCCTTGCGTGAGGCCTCGCAGATAGGACTTCGCCACGTCCAGCTGGCGATGCCGTAGTGCCCGGCCCACCGTGCGCATAGCACTCCCCGAGCGATACAGAACGATCAGTGGCCACAGCAACCGAGGCGTGTGCTTGGCATAGAACAAGACACTGCTGCGTGCCAGATAGTACTTGTTCAGCGGTGTGCCGGCGCCACCGGTGCTAGCCGACACTTTGTGCCACATCTTGGCTGCCGGCACGATCAGCAAGCGATAGCCGTGGTTGCGTGCCCGCAGACACAAATCTTGATCCTCGTAGTACATGAAGAATCGCTCGTCGAACAGACCGACGTCTTCCAGCAGTTGCCGACGCAGCAAGAGCCCACAGCCGAAAATATAACCGACCTCGTACGGCTGCGCGCCGTGGGGATCGCCGTGCGGTGGCTGTCCCGACAGCGTGATTGGGCGTACCCGCTGGCCGCCGGCCCACAGGCGCTCCGGTGTATCGAAATGCCAGATTGTGGGACCCAGCATGCCGGCCTCGGGGGACGCTTCAGCAACCGCCACGAGTCGATTCAGCATGTTGTGTGCCACTACGGTATCGTTGTTAAGGAGCAAGACGTAGTCAATCTCGCGGCGCAAAATCTCACGCAGGGCCACGTTGCAGCCGGCGGCATAGCCTAAGTTTGCGTCGTTCTGAATGATTTCGACGTCCGGGAAACGTTGCCGCACGGCGGCGACCGTTCCATCCGTGGAGCCATTGTCCACCAGAATCACCTGCAGATTCTGATAGTCGATGTCCTGCAACGAACCGAGACAGGCCAACGTGTCGTCGCGCCGATTCCAGTTCAGGATAATGGCTGCGACAGCCGGCACGCGTTCCTGGACTATCCGCACCGTCTCTCGCGACCTGACGTCGAGCTGACCAACGAGGGCTTGCGTCATCTGTGCACCGATTATCTCGACATTGTTAGATTCCGCTTATGTCATTGCGAGGAGCGGGTTTTGCGACGAAGCAATTCCCGACGTTCAATTCGGAAGTGACGTCGGAGATTGCTTCGCGGAGTCTATCCTGAGGCATCGAAGGGCTCGCAATGACACATACAGTGAGGACTCGGCATCGAATTTAACATTGTCGAGTTATGATACGTCAGCCAGCACTACGTCAATAAACCAGACACCCATCTTAGAAATTATAGGGTAAGCGTTCAGGTGGTGGGAACCCTTGCGAAGGTTTGCCACTCGCATTCGGGTTGAGGTGCCCCTCGCCAGTCGAAAATCGGTCTCTTGCCTGGGCGCTGCCACGGCTGCTCCTAACCTTCGCAAGGGTAG
>JAANWY010000172.1 GCA_018263655.1 Anaerolineales bacterium
TCAACTTGTTGAGGGTAAGGCTTCCAACAAGTTGGAACGTCCAATGCCCTCAGGTCAGCATCCAGGCACAATTCGCCGCTAAACCCACGTGAAAGATCACTGATCAGGTAGTCTCCAAAGTTTGAGGTGAACGCAAGGTTACGGACGCCTCAACTTGTTGAGGGTAAGGCTTCCAACAAGTTGGAACGTCCAATGCCCTCATTCAGCATCCAGGCACAATTCGCCGCTAGGTCTACGTGAAAGCACCAGTCACTTGACTTATTTTGATGACATAGTGATATTGATGTACCATTGGTTACTGTTTACTGTTTACTGTTTACTGTTTACTGTTCACTGTTCACCGGTGACTGGTGACTGGACGAAGAGGTTGGCCGGCACATCCGTTGGAACCAAGAGTTTCAAAGCGCGCGGAACCACTTCGAAGGAAATTGGCGTCGTCCCGATCGGCTCGGCATCGACGTGAACGGGCACCGGCTTGACTGTTTCGACAGACATGTGGCGGATGTCGTGCGTTTCTATGTCCGGAAGGTGACGGGAGTTCCCGGCTAGCACTCTCAAGACGTGGCGCGCCAGGCTGAGCGGCCCCTGGCCCTCGAAGATGTAGGCATCCAGCCAGCCGTCGTCGAGGCGTGCGTGGGGTGCGATGCGCACGCTGCCGGCGTACAACTGAGCGTTCGAAACACCAACGAGGATCACTCGCTCCTCCAGAACTCGTTCGTTGAACCGAATCGTCGCCCAGATGCCCGTATTGCGGCGTGCGGCGTCGAGGCCGGCAACCAGAAACGACCACGGCCCCAAGAAGCGCTTTCTCTGACGCAGTCGCGTCTCCACTAACTGTGTCACGGCTGCATCAAAGCCCACGCCGGCCCACAACACAAAGTAGCGCGTCACCTCCGCGCCGTCGCCGGCCGTCGCGACGGCGCGCCCGAGATCAATCCAGCGTTGCTCTCCCTCACACAGGCGTCGCGCCGCCGCCAGGGGGTCTGGGCGGTGAAGGGGTGTTGGCGTGGGAATCAACCCCAGCTCGGCCGCCAGAACGTTGCCGGTCCCCATCGGCAAGACGCCTAGCGCCACCTCGCTCTCTGCCAACGCATTCGCAGCGCCGTTCACGGTCCCGTCACCCCCGACCACCAGCACGACATCGGCGCCTTCGGCGACGGCCTGACGGGCGTACGTCGTGGCGTCGGTCGGCCCTTTGGTTTCGCGAACGACCAAAGTCCAACCTCGGTCAGTGAGGTACTTCACCGCCTCCAACACGCGCTGACGCCCGTCACGTTGGCCAGCCTTGGGATTGACAATCAAGTGAGCCTTCATGATTCTCATGATCCGAATATCGACTGTGTATATTATAGACGGAAAACGGGAAACGTAAAGCGTGAAGCGCAAAACGTAAAACATGAAGCATAAAACGTAAAACGTGAAATGGAAAGCGTGAAACGCGGTGTTCCTTAGCTAGGGCCGGCAAGTTAGCTGGAGCCGGTCTCCTGCCCGTGCCCCTTTTGAGAAATCTTACCTCCCGATGTAAAATAGGTAGCGTGGAACTTGGCAACATCGCGACACGTTGTCACAGTGTGATGATGGATATTCAGTTTCGGGGAGCAACGACGTTGAGTTCAGCAGAGCAAGGCCCCCTCATCGGTGGACGTTACCGCCTGCTCGATAAGTTGGGCGAAGGCGGTATGGCCGAAGTCTGGCGGACCCGCGACACGACGTTGGGGCGGATCGTGGCCCTCAAGGTGTTGCGGCCACAGTACGGCAGCGACCCCGATTTCGTAATGCGGTTTCGCCGTGAGGCCCAGGCGGCTGCCAATCTGTCACATCCGAATATCGTGAACGTATTTGACATCGGTCAGGCCGACGGTCGTCACTACATCATCATGGAATACGTCGATGGACGGAGTCTGAAGGATCTGATTCGCGAGGGGCCGCTCTCTGTGGACCGCGCGCTGGATCTGCTGACGCAGACGGCCGAGGCCGTGGCCCACGCCCATCGCGCCGGCATCATCCACCGCGATCTGAAACCACAGAACATCCTCGTGGCCCGCGATGGTCGCGTGAAGGTCACCGACTTCGGCATTGCGCGCGCCGTCTCGGCGGCGTCGGTCACGGAGACAGGCATCGTGCTGGGGACGGCCCACTACCTGGCGCCGGAACAGGCGGCCGGCGAGTCCACAACACCTGCCTCCGACGTCTACGCCCTGGGTGTGGTGGTGTACGAGATGTTGAGCGGCCGCCCCCCCTTCGACGCCGACAGCAGCGTTGGGATCGCCATGCAGCACTTGCAGGCGACGCCGGCGCCGATTCAGCAACTGAACCCGCGCGTGCCGGCCTCGGTGGCCTCTGTTGTGAATCGCGCCATGGCTAAAGACCCGGCGCAGCGCTATCCGGATGCCGGCGAGCTGGCGGGCACGCTGCGCGCTTTGCGCGAGTGGGGTGAGCGGGCAACCGATGCCCAACCAGCGATTCGTCGACCGCCGGCTCGGCCAACGGCCCAGAAGCCGCCGGACCCTGGCCTCGACGCTATGGGCGTGCTGCTTGGCATTGTGGCCCTGGTGGCCATCGTTGGTTTGATCCCCCTATGGCGCACGGTCTACGAGGCGTACGTCGGCCCGGTCCCGTCGATCATCCCAGACATCCCTGGGCTCACGAACAACGCGCCGGCAGCCCTCACGCCCCCCCTTGAACCAATGCTGATCAAGGTGCCGAATGTCTTGGGCTTATCGCAGGCCGACGCTGAAGATCGGCTGCGTGCAGACGGTTTGCGGGCAGCGATTCGGGGTAGCAGCCCCCACGAAGATATTCCTGTCTCCCACGTGATCCAGTCCGAGCCGGCGCCAGGGCGGCGCGTGGAACCGGACACGACGGTGGGCCTCGTCATCAGCAGCGGGCCGTCAGCGATTGAGCTCCCGGATGTGACGGGCCGGCCGGCGAACGCGGCCGAGCAGCAGTTGCGCGACGTCGGCTTCGACGTGCAGCGCGAGGAACGGTGGGGGGGAGACGTGCCGGCGGGCGCGGTCGTCTCACAAGTTCCCCAGGGGGGCGTTCGTGTTTCGCGCAGCAGTCGCGTGACCATCGTCGTCAGTACGGGCACCGTCATATCTCTCGACGCCAACCTGGGCGGTCAAATCGATCTGGTGGCGGCCGATCTGCCACGGCGCGCGTACCGGCCAGGGGAGGTTCTGCCCCTCACCTTGCGGTGGCGCGCCCAGCAGCAAATCGGCCAGAACTACGTGGTATTCGTCCACATCACACCCCCGAACGGACCGATTCTGTCGCAGGTCGACAGCCAACCCGTGGACGGCGGCTTCCCCACGTCGGCTTGGACGCCAGACCAAATCGTCTCGGACACCTACCGGCTGTCAATTCCGGACGGTGCGGCACCTGGCCCCTACCAGGTTCGAGTTGGCATGTATCCTCTGGGGCAGCCGGGGCTCGATCAGAGGTTGCC
Source organism: Anaerolineales bacterium (assembly GCA_018263655.1). GTDB lineage: Bacteria > Chloroflexota > Anaerolineae > Epilineales > JAANWY01 > JAANWY01. The sequence continues at coordinate 3,449 of JAANWY010000172.1, forward strand.
AGTCGTGGATGCCGGCCAAGCCGAGGAGACCCTCGACAGCTTGATCATCGCTGAGGTAGAGATTCGGCCGTAAACTTCCATTTTGGTTGGACCCCTGCTATAATTCCTTCGCATATAGTGACCACCTTGACAATGTTAAATTGCCTGGTGTGTTGGGCGAGGGTCTCCTGACCGAGCCCGATTTGCCCCGGTGTGTTGGGCGAGGGTCTCCTGACCGAGCCCGATTCGCCCCTTCGACAGAGCTCAGGACGCCGCTCGGTCAGGCCTGCCTGTGCGGGGCACGCAGACAGGAGACCTTCGGCGATCAAAGGACTGTTTCTGAACCGAATGTGACATTGTCAAACTACTCGGGCACTTCGTGCCTACACAAGAAGAGACCGGAAAAGTGGGGTCGGTGGGGGCGGCCGCCCCCACCGACCCCACTTTTCCGCATTTCTCAACTACCCGGGCGATAGCCCGGCTATCGCCCGGGCAGTTACGTAGAATAGAGAAAAAACGCTCTCTTCATTGGAGGGACATAATGCGGAGGGACATAATGCGTGGCTCAGGACGGTTCCGGAACGGGATCATATGGTTATTGGTTTTCGTTGCTGTTGGAGCACTGCTGTATAACTTCATGCCCACAGACAACACAAAGACAATTGCTCTGACGGAGATGGCCGGCGCTATCAGAGCTGGCCAAGTCGCCGAAATTCGGGTGAACGGCGACGAATTGCGTATCAAGCGCGATGGCTCCCAGACAGAAGTGGTTGCTCACGAAGTGGTTGCTCACAAGGAGCGCGAAGCCAGTATTTTCGATGTCTTGGACAATTTGGGCGTGACCGAGCAGGTCCTGGAAGAGCAAAACGTGGAAATCATCATCGAGGACCCCAGTCGCTGGGGAGGCTTGATGACGTTGGCGTCAGGGGTTCTGCCCTTGCTTTTCTTCGGTGGGCTCATCTTCTTCATGATGCGCCAGGCCCGGGTGGGGGGCGGTCAGGCCCTCTCCTTTGGCAAGAGCAAGGCGCGCATGTTCAGCGGCGATAAGCCGACGGTGACCTTCGAGGATGTAGCCGGCGTCGAGGAAGCCAAGCAGGAGTTGGCTGAGGTCATAGACTTCCTGCGTGAGCCCGAGAAGTTCATCGCCCTGGGGGCCCGTATCCCCAAGGGGGTGCTCATGGTTGGGCCACCGGGCTGTGGCAAGACCCTCATGGCGCGAGCTGTGGCCGGTGAGGCCGACGTGCCCTTCTTCTCCATCTCCGGCTCCGAATTCGTGGAGATGTTTGTGCGTTTGCTCTCGCTCGTCGTGCGCGATCTGTTCGATCAGGCCAAGAAGCACTCGCCCTGCATCGTATTCATCGACGAGATCGATGCTGTGGGCCGGCATCGGGGCGCCGGTCTAGGTGGTTCGCACGACGAGCGAGAGCAAACGCTGAATCAGATCCTGGTGGAGATGGACGGCTTCGACACCGACACCAACGTAATCATCATCGCCGCAACCAACCGACCCGACATCCTGGATCCGGCGCTGCTGCGACCGGGCCGGGTTGACCGGCGCGTAGTCGTCGATCGACCACATATGAAGGGCCGGCGGAAGATTCTGGAGATCCACGCTCGAGGAAAACCGCTGGGGCGGGATGTGGAGCTGGACGTAATTGCGAAACAGACGCCCGGGTTTAGTGGCGCGGACCTCGAAAACTTGGTGAACGAAGCGGCGATACTGGCAGCCAGGCGCGATGGCAAAAGTATCACGATGGAGGACTTCGAGGAAGCTACCGAGAAGGTGCTCAAGGGTCCGGAGCGGAAGAACCGCGTGATCAGCGACGAGGAGCGCGAGATCATCGCTTACCACGAGGCCGGCCATGCGTTGGTTCTCAAAATGCTGCCGAATACCGATCCCGTGCACAAGATAACCATCGTGAGCCGAGGGTCTGCCCTGGGGTATGTCAGGCCCCTTCCCGAGCGAGATGAGTATCTGCACAGTACAGCGAAGCTGAAGGACGAAATCGCCGTGTCGCTGGGCGGCCGAGTGGCCGAAGAGCTGGTTTTCGGCGACATGACGAACGGCGCCAACGAGGACTTGGAGCGCGTGACGAAGACGGCTCGATCAATGGTGACCCAATACGGGATGAGCGAGGCGTTAGGGCCGCTTCAGTTTGGCGACCGAGACGAATTGGTCTTCTTGGGCAAAGAAATTGGCGAGCAGCGCAACTACAGTGACGCCATGGCCGAACTCATCGACGCCGAGGTCAGACGCATTGTCGCCGAGGCCTATGAGTGTGCCCGTGAACTTCTGAGCGAGCATGAGGGAGCGTTGCACAGGATTGCGCAACACCTGATGGACGTGGAAACGATGTCAGGTGAAGAGCTGGATGAATTGCTGGCACCGCTTCTGGAGCCGGCGCCGGCCGGCCAGGCCGGCGCCGCCCCCACACCCGCATAGGCGATGAGAAAATGGAGCATCTTGAGATTGGGCTCGCCGGCGAAGTGCGGCGAGAAGTTGAAGTCTGTCACACAGCGCAGCATCTAGGCAGTGGTGACGTGCAGGTTCTCGCCACCCCGGTGATGATCGCGCTGATGGAAGAAGCAGCCGTCGCAGCTGTCGATCACCGGCTTCCTGAAGGGCAGCGAACTGTTGGCGTGCACCTCGACGTGCAGCACACGGCGCCAACGCCCGTCGGTATGGACGTGACCGCTCGGGCCGAACTCACCAACATCGACGGACGGGTCCTGACCTTCCAGGTGGTTGTCAGCGATACACAGGAACAGGTCGGTGCTGGTACGCACAAGCGGGCCATCATCGACGTTGCACGCTTCCAAGACCGGATCGCCAAGAAACAGGCCGGCTAGCTTGACAGTGCACATTCCGTTGCTGTGGCCGGTCTCCTGACCGCGCCACGGGTGTCACACTCCGCTGCTGTGGCCGGTCTCCTGACCGCGCCACGGGTGTCACATTCCGCTGCTGTGGCCGGTCTCCTGACCGCGCCACGGCGGGGTGTAGACCCTTGTCTAATGTGACATTGTCAAGCTAGTCACACAGTCTCGGGGCCCGACACCCTTTTCGCTTCCCAGCGCAGTTGCGCAGGATCGAACCGCAACTCGAATGTCCGGGGGCCCGATATCATCACCAGCACGTGGTGCAGGCCCTCGTCGTCCGTCCACTGCCGGCCCACATCGGTGACCGGCCACTGCTGCCCACCCCATACGAACGTCTGGGGCCGGATGCGGCCTTCCAAGTCGAATGTCGCTCTTACGGCTGTGGGATTCCAATCTGACGGTTTTTCCATTGCGCTACCTCTTTATAGTTAAGTACCTACTCAGGCGGTAGCCCGGCTATCGCTCGCGCGGTTGAGAAACCCGGAAAAGACGGGGGCGGCCGCCCCCATCTTTTCCGCATATTCCTTGTGTCGGCACGCAGTGCCTGAGTAATCACAGTAATTATACCATAAGATGGACGGTAATTTCCAGTACTTTCGTGCTTTTTTCAGTAAGATCTTTCTTAGAATTTACAGTTGGGGCCGTTTTGTAAGCACTTCGATTGACGTGAGCACCGATGGATGCTACAATCAAGATTATTATGACATTGGAAATTCAGTTTCTCTGGTACGAAGACTGTCCCTCACACGAGGAAGGACTTCGGCTGCTACAGGATGTATTGGCCGAACTGGATGTTGAGGCCGACATCCAGCGTGTAAAAGTAGAGACGGAGGAGCAAGCGCAAAGGTTGCAGTTCCCGGGATCGCCCACAATCCGAGTCAACGGTGAGGACATCGATCCCGACGGGGCTGCTAGCTTACCCAGCGCACTGACATGTCGGGCCTACCGACGGGAAGACGGGCGGATTTCACCACTGCCGTCCAGAGACCAAGTGCGAACGACGATTCAGAGAGCGATATGAGCGTAAAGGAGGATCTCATGGCAAAACTTGAGATTGGTGATCGGGCTATTGGCTTTGAGCTACCGAACGTGCGGAACGGAAGTGTCTCGCTTGATGACTACAGCGACCAAGAGGCTGTGGTGGTCCTGTTCACCTGCAACCACTGCCCATACGTACAGGCCTGGGAAGACCGATTGGTCCAAATTGCCAACGACTACAGTGATCGCGGGGTAGAGTTCGCGGCGATCAATGCAAATGATGCGGAAAAATATCCAGCCGACAGCCCGGACGCTATGCGACAACGGGCGGAGGAGAAGAAATATCCTTTCCCCTACTTGTACGACGAGTCTCAGGAAGTCGCGCGGGCTTACGGGGCCGAGCGAACGCCCGAGGTCTTTCTCTTCGATACCGCAGGGAATCTGCGATACCATGGGGCACCCGACGACAACTACGAGGCGTCTCAGATGGAGACACCCTATTTGCGGGATGCCCTAGATGCCGTGTTGGCCGGCGAAGACGTTCCCCTTGCGCAGACATCGCCGGTTGGTTGTACCATCAAGTGGAAATAGCCCCATCGCAGGAGAATCGTAGGCTGACCGTCAATACAAATGACCAAGAACCGGCTATAATTGTTCTGCGTTTTCTCCTCCTAAACGATGGAACCAGGACGGTCTCCCCGCATCGTCCTGGTTCTTTTGTTTTGATCGTGACTGCTCAGGCGCTGCGTGCCTACACAAGGAATATGCGGGAAGGATGGGGGGCGGCCGCCCCCCATCCTTCCCGCATTTCTCAACTTAACGACATTGCATCTCACACAATACGATGAGGCGTGCGTGTGTAGTATAATAATAACCTGTGGCGAGTAGAAAGAGATTTGTAGAAGCACAAACCGCCGGTCGTTAGCCGGCGCTATGTCTAACGCTATGTCTAACGCTATGTCTAACGCTATGTCTGACGCTATGTGAGGAGGTTTCATGTATCATAAACGTAAGGCGTGGGCCGTCGTGCCCTTCCTGCTAATACTTCTGGTGTCACTGTCAGCCGGCTGCGGCGGCGAGGAGCCAGAATCGCTGCCGACACAGACCGCAGAACCGACGGCTACCCAGGCGCCCACAGCGACTGAGCCGCCGGCATCGCCGACAGTCAAAGCGGCAACGGCGACGGAAACGATGACGCAGACGGCGACGCCTGACGAGAGCGCGGCGACGCCCACGGCAGCGACCGAGGCCGGCGAATCGGGTGAAGAAATAGTATACGAATTGCCGGTGAAGGGAGACCCGGACGCACCGGTGACCATCATCGAGTTCTCGGATTACTTGTGACCGTACTGCCAGCGATTTGCGCTGGGAGTCGCCCGTGAGGTCGACAAGGAATATATCGAGACCGGAAAAGCCAAATTGGTCTTCGTCGATTTCGTTGTGCATGAGGACGCGCTGTTAGCGGCCGAGGCTGCCCACTGTGCCGGCGATCAGGATGCATTTTGGGTGTACCATGATAAGCTGTTCGAAGAGCAGGAGAAGACACAATATACAGCCGAGAATCTAAAGGCGTTTGCTGAAGAATTGGAGCTGGACACGGACGATTTCGGTGTCTGTCTGGATGAGAACAAGTACCGCGAGTTCGTGATCGCCCAGACGCAGCAATCACAGCAAGCTGGGTTACAGGGCACGCCGACTTTCTTGATCAACCAACAGGCAATTCCTGGCCTGGTTGACTTCGAACAGATGAGCCAGATTATCGAAGATGAGCTGGCTAAGGCCGAAGCAGGAGGCGAGGTCACGCCGACGCCCTAGTTTCGTCGCAGGTACGTGCAGGATGTGTGGGAACCCTTGCGAAGGTTAGGGGTAGTCCTCGCAATAGATCGACTTACGACAGGCGAAGACCCATCATCCAGAAGCTATTGGCGAACCTTCGCAAGGGTAGCTGAACGCCTATGGTTCGAAAAGACTCTCCGGCCTCGCGAGTTCAGCGGACTGTGATCTGGTCCTTGAGCTTCTCGAACGTCGCATCCCCGATGCCTTTCACTTGCTTGATGTCTTGGATTGTGCGGAACGGGCCATTCTCGTCGCGGTACGCCACGATTCGGCCGGCGATGGCCGGCCCAATCCCCGGCAATGCCTCCAAATCGTCTGTTGATGCAACATTGATGTCAAGCGCCCCACCCGATGAGAGTGCACTAACAGGCGAGCCTCTTACGACCTCGATAGGTTCACTCGTCTCCCCCTCGTGGGGAACGTAGATCTGTTGCCCATCAATGAGCGGTTGTGCGAGATTGATGCCGGCCTCGACTGCATCATCCGAGAGGCCCCCGGCCGCTTCGACGGCCCGTTCGACGCGGCTGCCGGCCGGTAGAACATAGACATCGGGGGTTTCCACAGCGCCGCTTACGTGCACCTTCATAACCACAGGCGTGGATGTCGGGGCCGGCGTCGCCGTAGGCGGAGGTAGGATCTCGACAGCGCCTCGGGTAGGCCGGCGGTCCAGGAACACGAAGCCTGCCATGGCGGTGAAACTGAGTAAGAGCACGAGAAGATGACCTCGCTGGCGTTCTAGCCAGTCATTCATTTGTTGTCCCCCCGGGTGTATAGGAGAGCTAGGGGGCAGAGGAGTAGGGGTGAGAAAGCTGTCTCCTCACCCTCGCCCCTTGCCCCCCGGCTCCTTGGCTTGGTTACGGGGAAGGTTCGCGTGCGCCCTCACCCACAGCGGGTGAGATGAGGCTGCTGATAACGTCGATGGGCAGGGGGAAGACGACGGTTGTATTCTGCTCTACGCCAATTTCAGTCAGGGTCTGGAGATAGCGGAGCTGGATGGCGGCCGGCTCTGCGGCCAACAATGCGGCGGCATCCTGAAGCGTCTGGGCTGCCTGATACTCGCCCTCGGCGTGGATGATCTTGGCCCGCTTCTCGCGTTCGGCTTCGGCCTGACGCGCCATGGCACGCTGCATGACGGGCGGCAGCTCCACGTCCTTCACCTCAACCAGGCGCACCTTGATGCCCCAGGGCTCTGTCTGCTCGTCGATGATGCGCTGGAGCTTGTCGTTCACGCGCTCGCGGTGGGCTAGCAGCTCATCCAATTCGCTCTGACCGATGACGTTCCGCACGCTCGTCTGAGCCAACTGCCACGTGGCGCGGCGATAGTCTTCCACGTTCACAATGGCCGCCGATGGATCCATCACGCGGAAGTACACGACGGCGTTGACTTTCACCGTCACGTTGTCGCGCGTAATGGCCTCCTGGCTCGGCACGTCCAACGTCACGACGCGGAGATCGACTTTTATCATTCGGTCGACGATTGGAATGATAAAAAAGAGGCCCGGTCCTTTTGCACCAATGAGCCGGCCGAGCCGGAAAATGACGCCGCGTTCGTACTCCTGCACAACCTTAATGGCAGCACTACCTAGAATAAGGGCCGCCAGAATCAACACGCCGATAAATGTTAAGCCTTCGAACATTCTACTACCTCCTGATCCATCGAACAGCCATCAAGTCACGAATACCCAGTCGATCCAACTTTCCGCCTGGGGGATCTGGCGATCCTCCCGGAACGGAATTTGGATCCACTGATCCTGGCAACCGCTCACTGTTCACTGCTGACTGACTTGGGTGCGACGACGAGCTCAAACCCGTCTGCTTCTACCACGCGAACGAATTCACCCGGCTTGACTGGTCCACCCTCGACGCGAGCCTTCCAGCGCTCACCGTGGAGAAATACAGTCCCCCTGGGATCAAGATCGGTGCGCGATCGAGCTACTGCTCCAACGAGGCCCTCCATGCCGGTGGTGGGCTTCGAACGTTGAGCCTGGAGGGCCGCTCCGACAGCGAAGGCGAAGAACGCCGACGTGACGAGGGCCACACTGACGATGAGCCCACGTGACACGCTGTAGAAAGGCGTGTCGAACAAGATCAGCGAGCCCAGCACGAAGGAGACGATACCACCAACCGTGAGGACACCGTGGGTTGGCGCCTTGATATCGGCGACGAAGAGGAGAAAGGCCAGGGCAATTAGACCCAAGCCGGTGTAGTTCACGTCCAGCACGCCCAACGCATAGAAGCCTATTACCAGACTGATGGCGCCGATCACGCCGGCCAGAAAGCCCCCCGGATTGGCCAGTTCAAACAGCAAGCCGTTGAGGCCCAGAATCAGCAAGATGTAGGCGATGTTGGGATCGGTGATAGTGTGGAGAAACTCCTCGATCAGCGTCATCGGCAGATCCACGATGCCGGCTTCGGCGGTACGCAGCGTCACAGTTCGCGTTTTTAGCTTGACTTCCTCGCCGTCGATCTCGGCGAGCAGCGCGGGAACACTGGGAGCAATCAAGTCGATCACACCGATATCGAGCGCCTCTTGTGCTGTGGCTGCCTCGGCAGATCGAACTGCCTGCTCGGCCCAGGCGACGGCTCGCTCTCCCCGGCGATCAGCCAGGCTCTTGATCTGTGCGGCCAGGGCGTTCTTGGCCTTTTCTTCGGCTGTCGCAGGTAACTCCTCGCCTTGACCACCGACGGGTGAGGCGGCTCCGATGGTCGTGTTAGGCGCCATGGCGGCGACATGACCCGCCAACACAACGAACGTGCCGGCCGAGGCTGCCTGGGCGCCGGCCGGCGCCACGTAGACGGCGATGGGTACATCTGCCCCGATCATCGACTGCACGAGGCCCTGCATCACGTTTACCGCCCCGCCCGGGGTGTCAAGCTCAATCACCAAGAGCTCGGCGCCGTTGGATGCAGCCTCGCGAATCCCCCGCTCGACGTAGCGCGCCACCACTGGGGTGACGGCTCCCTCGACGGTCAAGACGTTGACGGTCGCTCGCTCCTGGGCGTCGGCCGGCGGCACGAGGAGCGAGAAGAGAGCGAAAAGGATCAAGAACAGATTGAAGCAACGGAACACAGCAAGCCTGCGCATAGCCTCACCTCTGAGAAGGCTTATCCTGAATCTGTCAGAGAGCCCAAGACATCAGATTGTTGCTGTAATTATAGTTGAATTCTTGGTCAGTTGCAATGGTAAACTTTCTGGTGTTTACCCATAACTTGGATGTCAATTGTGTCACTTGTGAAACGCACATACCACATACCTGCCTGTGCGCCTGCCTGTGCCGGCACGGCAGACCCGCCTGCCTTCTCGGCGCGGGCAGGCAGGGGGCACGCAGACAGGCCTCGAACAAGTTCGAGTGTCCCTTCGACGGAGCTCAGGACGTCGCCTGGACGCTGAAACTTGTTTCAGGCCTGCCTGTGCGTGGGCAGACAGGTCTTAGGGGTTCAGCCTTGCCTCTGTTTGACGGGTGACTTATGGGTAAACACCAGTAAACTTCTTGGGCGGCGCTTCGACCTGATTCAGACATACGCGCCACTGGCTGGCCGGCGCGTTCTCGTGGACGGCAGATGGGCATGCTACGTCCGACTCGCAAGCCACATACCAGCGGCCCTGATAGAAGGCCTCAATCCGTACGTGGAGGCCTTCAGGGGCATCCAGGATGGCGCGCATCGAGGTCTCTTCAGTCAGTCGTCCGATGAGGAAGTCGTTCACGTACGCTCGCCAATCGTCCACCGCCCGATCTGAAGTAACGGTCTGACGCCGGGTGCCACCCGTCGATCCAGGCTGACACCAGTCGCTGCACGTAAACTGGGGCGCCGCGCCGCTCGGTGTGCGGGTCGGGGTGGGCGTTGGAGCCGGCGTCGGCTCATGCTGTCGGTTGCGGGCCATCATCGGCAGGTAGATGTTGTAGCCATCGGTATGGGGGGGCGACGGCGACGGTGTAGCTGT
>JAANWY010000173.1 GCA_018263655.1 Anaerolineales bacterium
TCTCATGCCTTAGGGAATTCGCCTGACAACGGGAAGTTGTTTCTAAACCCTTTGCTGACCAGGCCAGCCACGAGCCATCGTAGTTACGCACTCGCGGATAGCCCAGGTAGCGCAATGTGAAGTAGGTGTGGGAGGATCGGGCGCCTGACCGGCAGTAGACGACGATTTCCCTGTCGGGTGTGATGCCCCGAGAGGCGAGTTCGGTCCGGAGTTCGGCCGGTGGACGGATTGGGGAGCTGTTGCCGGCCGGTACAGACATCATCCAGTCCCAGTTGACGGCGCCTGGCACGTGGCCGGCGCGGTACTCGTTTGGCGTCCGCGTATCCACCACGACGATGTCGGGATCGTTCAGGTGAGCCACCAGCCAATCGTGTGTCGCTACACGGTCGTCGATAGGTGTTGCGTGATAGATTGTGCGGGCCGTGGTTGCTGACGAGTTGTTGGTCAACGGTCGTCCCTCGACTTGCCAGGCGTCGAACCCACCGTCGAGGACGTGCACGGATTTGTGGCCGTAACGTTCGAGTGCCCACAGCGCACGGGCTGCCGGCAGGCCCCACATCCCATCGTAGAGCACGATGGTGTCGGTCTCGCGGAGCCCCAACTGTCCCAGGCGATTTTCGAACGCCGGTTGGTCAATCAGCATCTCTGGTACCCCATCGCGGACCGTCGCCAGGGCCGGCAGGGGCAGGTTGAGCGCGTTTGGCAGGTGACTGTCTGTGTAGATGTTGGGCGATCGCACATCGACGAGTTTCACATCTGGTTGGCTGCTGTGCGTTGCCAACCAGTCGGCGGAAACGAGCAATCTCGATTGGGGTGTCGTTTTCACCGTTAGAACCATAGGCTAAGACCTCCAGGTACGTTTTGTGAGTAGATGATACCTTTGGTGTCTTCTCAATATATGGGGGGACATGTAGGACGATTTGGTAAATCGTCGGGTCGAAATACCATTTCGACCTACATAGCCCCGAAATATTGAGATGATACTACCTTTGCTTGTCTGCAAGAAACGTGATTTTACTTACGAAGACAAAAACTCATCGCTGACCGGCGATGAGTTTCAGTAGATCCGATTCCTCGCATAAGCCGCTTCTGGCCGCCGGGTCGTCATCCTGTGGGGCAAGCTACGCCTGTCGGGGATCGATGAGGAACTGACGTTAGAGCGCCACAGTCACTGAATGATCAGTGCGTTGTTGGGGAGGATCGTTGGGCTACTAGAATAAGTGATGGAGTTGGCTTACGCCTCGATGTGGCTTGGAACGGGGGCGCGCCGCGGTCCCCAGATAGGCGAAGGGCGCCTTGTTCTCACCGACCAAAACCCATCGCTGAGCACAGGCAAACCGCGGGAACAATGGGGGCCGTTCTGCCCCGACGCTGGCATCGCTGCTAGCGACCGAAGCCGGCTATCTCACTGTCCCCGCTAGGGACAGACGCATCGAATGAGCGTAAGCATTACAAAGAAAGATTATAGCGAGTTTGTCAATTTTGTCAAATCTGCGGCGCCGCTAGAGGCCGAAGGACGTCAGATTCTGTATAAGGGTGGATTTCAGGAGATTGCCCAGCAGGACCTCGCCGGCCACCGCCACGAGAAAGGCAAGCGTCGGGATGATGAGCGTGCTGAACAGCTGGCCGACGGTACTCAGAGGTAGGACGTTCGGCGAGTCGCGGATGATGTCATGGGTTTCCTTGAGGCGCATCAGCTCCTGGTATTCTGCCTCAGAGAGCTCGCGCACTCGCGCCGATAGCGCATCCAGCCGGCGCTGCAGCGGTGCCATTTCGCGCTCTTTTTCCGCGTGCACGATTTCTTTGATTGCCCAGCGCGGGACCAGCACGCCGAATCCGGTGGCAAGATAGGCGACGGCTAGGAGGATCGATGTGATCTGGCGCGTCAGAGTTGACTCGTTGGTCGGGAGCAGGAACAAGAATCCGATGATGAAGACGGTCGCTATCAGGCAGATCCACAAGCCAAGTTGATTCGATCCTCGAATTGACCGCTGAATCGCAACGGAATCGATGGGGCTGAGACGATAGAGTTCGTAGTCGTAGCCGGCGAGGATTCGGGACTCCAGGCCGAGCATGAAGATCGTGTAGCTGATTTCGCCGACCTGGTAGAGTAGCATCGTGCCCAGGACGACGGTGCCGGCCGGGATCGATAGATTTGCCCGGCCACGTTGAAGGAGATACACCACGCCGAGGATTGTGAGCGCAAAGAGGGTGGAAATGGAGATCGTCGTGCGCACGTCGTACCAGCGCTTGTCCCAGGCAGTGAGGCGCCGCAGGCCAGCTTCCTCGGCCATGACGTGGTGGAGGGAGAGGAATCTATCGAGCGCATTCTGGGTTGGTCGATAGATGATGATGCCCAGGAGGCTAAAGACGATGGCGATGACGACCCAGGTCCGCAGCGGCGCAGTTGCCCATTGGCCGGCAAGGGCAGTGACGAGGAGGGGAAGCGTCAAGAAGATGATGCCGAAAAGGGTCACGCTGAGGAGACGCCCTTGCCAACTCAGCGGGTCGATGCCCAGCCGGCGTAGTACGTTGAACGTCGTGTACCAGGCCCAAATGTAATTCTCCATGGCCCTGTGACGTTCAACGTACTGATCGGCGAGGGCGACGAGTTCTTCTCCGCGCGTTTCTGGGGGGCGACGAGTCGGTTTCATGTCGGTAGAGCTGTGTTCAGCTACGCCTCCGTAATCGTCACGGTGTCCATCATGTTGCCTTGCCCAATCTCATTGACGGCGTCCATGCCGTCGATAACCTTGCCGATCTCTGTCAGGATGGATTCGCTTGTTCCGGACTTGCAAACCCTCGGGCTTCCTCATAGGCGGCGATCAGGCCGATCAGGATTGCGTTCATGAAGCGATCAATCCGGTGGTGTATGCGCGCGCTTTCCTGTCCCTCTGCCAATTTGGCCGTGGCCGGCATCTGCGATGCTGTCTGGGCGAAGTTGGTGCGGAAGTAGAGAAATGCCTCAACCGCGTCCAGGAGTTCGATCTGGGCGGCGTACGACTCGTGTCCGTAGTCGTATCCGATCTCACGCCCCTCAGTGAGGAAGCGCTCATCCTCTTCGTGGCGTGTCAGATACTGCATCAGCAGACCGAGGAGCCGTTGACCGAGTTCACGCATCCGCCCGACAACCTCGGCTTCGGCAAAGGGCTCATGCCACTGCCGGCGCATCATGGCCTCGATGGCGATGCCTTGTTGCTCGAGCGCTTCGGCCGTTGTGAGCGCTGCAGACTCGGATTGGGTTGACTCGCTGTCAGCTTGTTCTCTGCTCGCCAGGTAGCGGTCAAGGGCGGCGCGTCGAAACCGTCGATGCCCACCGGGGGTGCGTGTGCAGTGGATCGTGCCGGCATCTGCCCAGCGGCGAAGCGTTGAAGGGTGTACGCCGACGAGCTCACTGGCCTCGCTCAGGGATAGCCATTCGGTTTGGTCGATGTCGGTCATCCCCCACCTCGATTCTATGGCGAAAGTTGTGTAATTCTATCGAATCTATTATACAGGGCGGCGAAAAATTGGTCAAGACCGCGAAGAGCTTTACATATTCGTGAGTATTTCGTGACAGGGGGGGGCTATACTAGTATCCGTAAGCTGGGCGGCATTAACCAGTAACCAGGCCCGGTAGGCGGCAAATGGTCTATGCAACGCACATTGTGTGCTTGATCACAAGCTTACTGCCGGGGGGGATTTTCTGGCCTGGACTCCTGCCCAATGCCCGCCGGCTTACGCGGGCGCGAGTCGGTGTCTCACTGGCTCGCGCCTTTGCTGTTTCTACACTGCCTCGGCCACTACGGCTTGACATAATGCGCCATTGTCGGTCGCTGGAGGCTGCCTGAAGCCGTCTGATCGAGGCTAAATGGGACAGTGCTCACCTCTCACTCTCACCCAAACTCTTTTCTGAATGTAAAGTCACTACCTTGACAATGTCACATTACCGCCCCACGTTGGGCGAAGGTCTCCTGTCTGCGTGCGACGCACAGGCAGGCCCGACCGAGCCCGTTTCGCCCCTTCGACAAGCTCAGGACGCCGCTCGGTCAGGAGACCTTCGGCGATCAAAGGTCGGGAGACCGAACACAGCCGCGAAATGTGACATTGTCAAGCTACTTAGGCTACTGCCCGGCTACTGCCCGGCTACTGCCCGGCTACTGCCCGGCTACTGCCCTCGCAGTTGAGGCCTCTTCTTGTGTAGGCACGAGGTGCCTGAGTTGTCACAATGTAAATTGGATTATGCCTCGCCGGATTTGTAGGGTTGATTACTCTAATTTCAACTGCACATGCCCCACGCGGATGATGTCCCCCCGCGCGATAATGGTCGGCGCCTCTACCGATGTGTCGTTAAGGTAAGTGCCATTCGTGCTTCCCAGATCCTCCAGCCACCAGTGGCCGTCGCGTGTGGAGATCAGGGCGTGTTCGCCTGATGCACTGGGGTCTGGTATGACAATCGTATTGGCCATGTCGCGGCCTAGCGACGTCACTGGACGCAGCCGGAATCCATCACCGGCCCGCAGCGCTGACTCGCCGGCATCAACGACGGTGAGCCGGCGTTGCTCAGTGCTGGATGCGGCTGCTGCCGGCGTCGCCACACCGGCGCTGGTGCGCACGGCGCTGGCGCGCAGTTCTCGCCACGCGACAGCGGCCACTGCCAGCAAGAACAGGTACAAGCCGATGATGAGTACCAGGCGTAGGACGAGAACCTGTATCTCTAGGCTCATTGTCTGTTGTCTTCGCGCTCCTCGTTGGGCTCGTCGGAGGGCTTCGTCTGTACTTCTGCTGTCACTTCGCCGAAGACGACGGTGTCGCCGGCGCGAAGCACGCACTCGTCGATGTCGTGGCCGTTCACCTGGGTGCCGTAGGTGCTGTTGAGGTCGCGCACCAGCCACCGGCCGTGGCGGAACACAATTTGGGCATGCCGGCGCGAAACGCCGGCCGCTTGGATGATCACCTCATTGTCCAGGCTGCGCCCGACGTTCACGGGCGGTTGCTCCAGGGGAATGATACGTTTCCCGATGGCGAACTGTAGCTGCTCTGCCAAATCCTCGTGTCCGGCTCGGGTTGCTGCTCGGATCTCCTCCGTGCGCATGGCCTGTGTGACGTCGAGGTTATGGATCGAGGCCGATGGACCGCCGGCCAACTCCGCACTGACCGTCAGCCGGCCACGCCGGACACTGGTCTCTGGCGTGAGGATGACGTGGGGCCGTCCGATGAAGTGAAACCCCTGCCGCTCTGCTTCGTCGGACAGATACGAGGCCAGCTCTTCCTCTAGCGGTTCTTTGAAGGAGACGAATTCCTGGAAGGTTTCCGGGTGGAGTCCGACACGGTAGACGTTCGGCACAAAGAGCTTTCCGGCGCTGATCGTTTGGTCATCTTCCATTGTGCGGCTGAGGCGCCGGGCGATTTCTACCGGTTCCAACCGGTGCCGGCCGAGCTTCTCGAAAGTACCCTCTACTAGCTTCTCTGCGAATTCCTCAAAGCGGGACAGCCCACTTGCCATGTTGATCAGCATCTCCTCCGCTTGCGCGGCGTATTGAGCAGCCTGTTCTGATGTGGCTACTCGGGCACTGCGAGGGCAGTGGCCGGGCAGTGGCCGGGCAGTGAGCAGTCATTTTGATTATAGCCGACGTCGTTCCTTCGGTGCAAGTTCCGCGCCCTCTCCCCCCTAGCCCCCCTCTCCCAACCCTGGGAGAGGGGGGAACTCGGCTCCCCTCCCCTAGAATTGGGCGAGGGGGTGTCTGCTAACGCAGACCTTGGGGGTGGGGGCCGACTCGCGGCTAATCTAACATTGTCAAGGTAGTCACTAGCGATTAAGTAGAATATGGTGTAAGAGAGGGATGTGTTGATGCATCCTAATACAGATGTCTAGTTTGAAGATGAGTGTGGCATGTGGCCTCAATTGTCACGGGAGACTGAATGTGGAAGGATTGTCATAATGAATCATAAGATACTTGTTTTCGTTGTGCTGCTCGCGCTCGTCGCGGCGGCTTGTGCGATGCCTGCACAAAGCGGCCGTTCCCTGAAGGCACCAGCCGGCGAACAAGCGAGCGAGATTGAGCAGCCGCAAGTCGACACGACGGAAAGCGAACCGGATGCCGAGCCGAGTGAACCGGACCCGACGCAGACGGCGGAGCCCGAGGCGCCGGCTGAGTCGACTGAGGGCGGAAGTGAGAGGGCGCCGACGCCCACGCCACTCGTTCCGCTGAATGAGATTCTATCTGGCGGACCACCGCCGGACGGCATCCCACCCATTGACGCGCCCAAATTCGTCACCGTTGAAGCTGCCGGCGAGTGGCTGGTCGATCGGGAGCCTGTGGTGGCCGTAGAGCTCAAGGGTGCTGCTAAAGCCTACCCACTGCAAATCATGACCTGGCACGAGATCGTCAATGACGAATTTGGCGATCGGTACGTAAGCGTGACTTACTGTCCACTTTGCAACACGGCTCTGGTATTCGACCGCGAGGTGAATGGCACGATTTACGACTTCGGCACCTCGGGGCGGCTGTATAACAGCGCACTGGTCATGTACGACCGGCAGACGGAGTCGTGGTGGAGCCAGGTGATGGGGAAAGCCATCGTCGGCGAACTCACAGGCACGCAGTTGGCGTTCGTGCCGTCTGCCATCGTCTCCTGGGGCGATTTCAAGGCGACCCATCCCGATGGTAAGGTGCTATCGCGCGAGACCGGGCACCGCCGGCCGTACGGTGCTAACCCGTATGCCCAGTATGACTCGCCGGGCAACCGCCCGTTCCTCTTCCGAGGGGAGATCGATGAGCGACTGGACGCGATGGAGCGGGTTGTCGGCGTCGAATTTGACGACGAGGCGAAAGCCTATGCTTTCTCTATGCTGGCTGAGGAGCGCGTCGTGGCCGACACCGTAGGTGGACGCGAAGTCGTGGTCTTCTATTACCCCGGTACGGCGTCAGCATTGGATCAGGAGCGTATCGCAGAGTCGCGCGATATCGGCGCAGCGGCCGTGTTCGATCCGGTGCTCGATGGCCGGCAACTCACCTTCGGGGTGGATGAAGAAGATGGGGTAGGTGGGACACCATCCATCGTCGACGACGAGACAGGCAGCACTTGGAATGTGCTGGGCGAGGCGACGAGCGGACCGCTGGCGGGTGAGGCGTTGACACCCATCGTGCACGGCAACCACTTCTGGTTTGCGTGGGCGGCCTTCAATCCCGAGACGGCGATCTTCGAGGCGGGCTGATCGGGCTGGATGAGGGTAGACCGGAAAAGATGGGGGTGTGGGGGCGGCCGCCCCCACACCCCCATCTTTTCCGCATTCCATTTGACAGGACAGGTCTTTTTTGCTATCATTAGCCTTAATTGACCCCCTCCCCCAGGGGGTGGGGTGGAAGGTGGTAGAGACGTGCAGATGTCTGAGACTGAGAAGCATACACTTCTAGCCCGGCTCAAAAGTATCGAAGGCCATGTGCGGGGTGTCCACCGCATGGTTGAAGAGGATCAGTATTGCATTGACGTAATCCGTCAGACGCAAGCGGTTCAGCGGGCGCTGGACAAGTTCAATGCGCTGATCCTGGAGAATCACCTGAACACCTGCGTGACCACTGCAATCCGCAGTGAGGATGCTGACGAACGCGAGCGCGTCGTTTCTGAGATCATGGATGTGTTCGAGACGACGAGTGAAATTTAGTCGGCTAGTCAGTTAGTCGGGTGGTCGCTTAGTCGAGTAGTCGGGTGGGTCGGATGGTCGGGTAGCCGGGTTGACCACACGACCAAGCGACGAAATGACGAAGCGACCAAACGACCAAACGACTAAGCGACTACGCGACTACTTGACTAAGTTAAGTAAAGGAGGTTCAATCGTGGCTTCTGAGATGTTGAAGGTTCCCAACATTTCGTGCGAGCACTGTGTGAAGACCATCAAGCGCGAGCTTGAGATGCTGGACCCCGTAGCCGGCGTGAGCGGTGAGGTGGACACCAAGATGGTGAACGTCGAGTACGTCGATGGCGGCGATTCCGATGCGGTCCGCGCGACTCTTGAGGAGATTGGGTACCCCGCCGAGTGATCGACGGTAGCCCGGCTGCTGTCCTCGCAGTTGAGAAATGCGGAAAAATGGGGGGCGGCCGCCCCCCATTTTTCCGCATATTCCTTGTGCAGGCACGCAGTGCCTGAGTCGCTACGATCGGTGATCGGTGAATCGTGTCGTCATATTCAATTGAAGTGATCGGACAATGAGTGTGAAAAAACTTGATCTCCCCGTGACCGGTATGACGTGCGCCAATTGTGCGCTGACGGTCGAGCGCAATTTGAAGCGCGAGGCCGGCGTGCAGGCGGCCAATGTGAACTTCGCCAACGAGCACGCTCTTGTTGAATTCGATCCCGAGGCCGTGTCGACTGGCGAATTGGTGCACCTGGTGGAAGATATCGGCTATGGCGTAGCGACGGCGAAGATCGATCTGCCCATCGCCGGCATGACGTGCGCCAACTGCGCCACGACCATCGAGCGGACGCTCCAGCGTCTGGACGGCGTCGTCGATGCCAGCGTCAACTTCGCTAGCGAGAAAGCGATGGTCGCGTACGTGCCGGGCGTCGTCAGCCGTGTCGATTTGGTGCGTGCGGTGGAAGATGCCGGCTACGAAGGTGGGACACCACCCGTTATCGAGGTCGAAGGCGCGGAGCAGACGCTGGAAGACGTCGAGCAGCAGGCGCGCGAAGCCGAGATTCGCAGCAAACGGAACAAGCTGATTGTGGGCGCGATTCTGGGCTCGTTGGTCATGTTGGTCAGCATGGGGCCGGAGCTTGGGTTGCTCCCCCACATCCCGTACGCCGCGTGGATCGCCTTCGCGCTGGCGACGCCGGTCCAGTACTATCTGGGTCGCGATTTCTACGTCAGTGCGTGGAAGGCGACGCAGAACCGGACGGCCAACATGGATACGCTGGTCGCTCTGGGGTCGTCGGTCGCGTACTTTTATAGCGCGGCTGTCCTGATTTTCGACATTGCTAGCCCCATCTACTTCGAGACGGCGGCCATGATCCTGACGTTCATCATCGCCGGCAAGTACCTCGAAGCGCGGGCCAAGGGCCAGGCCTCGGCGGCGATTCGCAAATTGATGAACCTACAGCCCGATACGGCCATCGTGCTGCGCGGCGGCGAGGAACGCGAAGTGCCGGTATCTGAGGTTCGGGTCGGCGATAGTGTGGTCGTCAAGCCAGGTGGACGTGTACCGGTGGATGGGGTGGTGGCGGCCGGCCACTCCGCTGTGGATGAGTCCATGGTCACCGGTGAATCGATGCCCGTGGAGAAGGCCGAGGGCGACAGCGTCATCGGCGGCACCATCAACAAGACTGGCACCTTCCGCTTCGAGGCCACCAAGGTCGGTGCTGAGACGGCGCTGGCGCAGATTGTCCGGCTAGTGCAGGAAGCGCAAGGCTCCAAGGCGCCGGTCCAGCGCTTGGCCGACCAGGTCGCGGCTGTGTTCGTGCCGGTTGTCATTGCGGTGGCGCTGCTGACATTTGCTGCGTGGTTCTTCGTGGGCGGCGCCGGCTTCACGCAGGCGCTGATCTTCATGACGGCGGTGTTGCTCATCGCCTGCCCGTGCGCCATGGGCCTCGCCACGCCGACGGGCGTCATGGCCGGCACCGGTGTGGGCGCCGAGAACGGCATTCTCGTCAAGACGGCCGCGAGCCTGGAGCGGGCCGGTGAGCTCGACGCCGTCATCTTGGACAAGACGGGCACCATCACCAAGGGCGAGCCCGAAGTGACCGATATCGTGATTTCGGACTTCGGATTTGGGACCCTTCGACAAGCTCAGGGCAGGCTCTGAGCTCGGGCCGCAGAGCTCGAGACTGCAACGCGCGATCGGGGGGCGCCGGAACTCGTGACGGATGGCGGCGAGATGAAGGGGACGGCAGACGCTACACCCACAATTCGCAGTCCGCAATCCGCAGTCCTGCAGCTCGCGGCCAGCGCCGAACGCGGGTCTGAACATCCGCTGGGCGAGGCCGTTGTCCGTCGCGCCCAGGAACAGGGGGTCGAGCTGGCTGAAGCCACTGATTTCCGTGCCCTGACCGGTCGGGGTGTCGAGGCGACGGTGGATGGTCGGGCGGTTCTTTTCGGCAACATGGCGCTGATGGCTGAGGGCCAAGTTAGTATGAACGGCCTGACCGATGCGGTGGATCGCCTGCAGGCCGAGGGCAAAACGGCGATGGTCCTGGCGGTTGACGGAGAGGCCGTCGGTGTGGTCGCCGTTGCCGACACGATCAAGGAAGGCTCAGAGGACGCCATCCAGCAGCTGCACGCGATGGGGCTCGAGATCGTGATGATCACCGGCGACAACGAGCGCACTGCTCAGGCCATCGCCGATCAGGTCGGGATCGACCCTTCGACCGGCTCAGGACGAGGCCGCGTGATGGCCGAGGTGTTGCCCGAGGATAAGGCCAACGCCGTGAAGGCGCTGCAAGACGAGGGCAAGTTGGTGGCGATGGTGGGCGATGGCATCAACGATGCGCCGGCCCTGGTCCAGGCCGATATCGGCGTCGCTATCGGCACCGGCACCGACGTCGCCATGGAGTCGGCCGACGTCACGCTGATGCGGGGCGATCTCCGCAGCGTGCCGCAAGCCATCCGCCTGTCGAAGAAGACGATGCGAACGATCAAGCAGAATCTTTTCTGGGCCTTCTTCTACAACGTGGCCATGATTCCGCTGGCCATGGGTGTGCTGGTGCCCTTCTTCGGGCCCCAGTGGCAGCTCAATCCGATATGGGCAGCCGGCGCCATGGCCATGAGCTCTGTGTTCGTGGTGAGCAACTCGCTGCGACTGCGCGGATTCAGGCTGCAGACCGCATAATCATGCAGAAACAACCTAACTCCCAAATGTGCTTCGGCTGTGGGATGGAGAATCCCATCGGGCTGAAGCTGTTTTTCTACGAGGCGGATGACGGTCGCGTTGTAGCACGTTTCACGCCGCAGGAGGAGCATCAAGGGTACCCGGGCGTGCTGCACGGCGGTATCATCTCCACTGTCTTGGATGAGACAATCGGTCGGGTGTGTATCGCCCAAGAGCGCTGGGTGGTGACGGCCAAGATGGAGGTGCGGTACCGCCAGCCCATTCCCATCGACGAAACGCTCCTCGTGGTGGGGGAAGTAGTGGAAGACCGCGGGCGCCGGCTGACCGCACGCGGCGAACTGCGCCTGCCCGACGGCAGCGTGGGCGCCGAGGCGACGGGGACGTTTATCCAGTTGCCCGAGGAGGAAGTGGACGGCATGGAGGAGGCGCTTCGCTTCTGGCAGGTCGTTCCGGATGAGGACGGACCGCCGGACTTTGAGCTGGGGGGCGGAGGAGCAGAGGGGCAGGGGGGATAGGGGGCATGGGTGAGATAGAGACAGGAGATAGAGAACGACTTCTGTGGCGAATGCCTCTCTATCTCCTGTGACTAGGTGACGGGGAACATGGCTCACGTCTTTACGCGTACGTTCCGCGTTCGCGCCTACGGGCTACCGCCGAATGCGACATGCTCGGACATCTCAACAACGCCGTCTACCAGAGCTATTGCGCAGCTACTGCGAGCAGACGGCCGTGGAGGCGTTGGAGGATGCCGGCTACGGCCGAGAGTGGTACGTGGCTCAGACGTCCTGCGGCAGATCAGTGTCGAGTACTTACGCCCAGCCGTGTCTGGCGACGTGGTGGACGTGACTACGTGGATCTCTGGCTGGCGCCGGGTGCGCGCCCAGCGCGAGTACGAGATGGGCCGGCAGTCCGATGGTGAGCTCGTCGCCCGCGCCAGCGCCGACTGGGTGTATGTCGATCGCGAGTCGTGCTGACCGCGCCGCGTCCCGCCGGGCGTTGCGGAGGAGATTGGCGTCTCTGACGAGGTGGCAGTCAAGCCGTCGCGTGAGCGACGGCGAGCTGCTGGCGCGCAACTATTCCAGTGGTGCTTTCCTGGACTTGGCGGGCCGGCCGAGGCGGGCGCCGGCGGGGATGCTGGATGGTTCGTTGGCGGGCAGACGTTCGTAGTCAGGCACGTAGCGCCAGCGGAGTGCCGTCGAGTCTGACGCCACTCCACTGCGTTCCATGGATTACTACGAACAGCTTCCGCAGCCAAAAGTAGAATTCCTCCGGGTGGCAGGGGGCGTTTGCCCGTTGTCCTTAGCTGCCCTACAATTGCAGACATGTGCAAACATGGATGTGCTTTTCGTCAGGAGGTCATGAGATGAGCCGTCAGTCAAGCCCAACGCTTACGCCTACTCGACAATCCCCCCGGCGTGACAGCGTGCCGCCAGCCGGGCCGCCCTCACTGGAGTCCGGCGATCACCTCTCCCGCGCTGAGTTCGAACGGCGCTACGAAGCCCACCCGGAAATCAAGAAAGCTGAACTCATTGAAGGAGTCGTATACGTGGCAACACCCGTTCGCTTTGAACAACATGGCCGTCCGCACAGCGATGTCATGGGCTGGTTGAGTGTGTATCGAGCGGCCACTCCCGGTGTCCTCGTTGGTGATAACGCGACGCTTCGACTGGATGAGGACAACGAGCCCCAGCCGGATGCCATGATGCGCCTGGAGGCGGCCTTGGGCGGGCGGTCGTGGATCAGCGAGGACGATTACGTGGAAGGAGCGCCGGAACTGATCGTGGAGGTCGCAGCCAGCAGTGCGGCCATCGACCTGCACACGAAACGGGAAGCGTACCAGCGCGTCGGGGGGCAGGAGTACCTGGCGGTGCAGATCTACGAGCAGCGGGCGGATTGGTTCGCCTTGCGCGAGGGCGTATACGAGCGGTTGGAACCAGACGAGGCCGGCGTGCTGCGCAGTGAGGTGTTTCCAGGGCTGTGGCTGGACGCCCAAGCGCTGCTCTCCGGCGAGCTGGCAACGGTGCTGAAGGTGTTGCAGGCGGGGCTGGCTTCGCCGGAGCACGCGCAGTTCGTGGAACGGCTGCGAGCCGCAGTGTCGTCTTGAGCCGCGTTGAGCAGTTGGGTGGCCAGTGGTCCATGGTCTGTCGTCGTTCTGGCCGGCACACGGTTGTACTTATACTTGTTAAGGCTGAAAACCTGCGTTCTTTGGTCGACCAGTCACAAAAAACGTCAGTGCCTATCCTCAACGAACGGACCGTACGCCTGTCATTCTGAGCGGCTCAGAGAGGATACTGCCATAGTCGAACGTACCCCCTCAGCTCATCTACTCTCATAATCGAGCATAATCGAGAGTGTGAGAGCGAAGAATCTCCGCCGCTACGTTC
>JAANWY010000174.1 GCA_018263655.1 Anaerolineales bacterium
GGCTTCACGTGTCGTGCCGGCCGGCCAACTTGGTCGAACTGCACCTGTTCCATGTCCTGCAGGGGGACGCCGGCACGCAGGGCCATCGCGAAACCGTCGCCGGTGCTGGTTCGGGCGTTCGACGTGATGGGGTAGAGCTGGCCGGCACCGCCGGTGCCAAGGATAACGGCCTTGGCCTGGAAAGTCAACAGCTTTCCCGTCTGCAGGTCGACGGCCGTGATGCCGGCGGCTGCCCCGTCTTGCACGATGAGGTCGATGGTTAGCAAATCCTGATAGATTCTGATATCGAGCCGGCGGGTGCGCCGCTGTAGAACGTTGATGATCCCCAGCCCGGTGCGATCGCCCTTGAAGGTGAGCTGGCGTCGATGACTGTGTCCGCCCAGATCGGCCAGGGCGTAGCTGCCATCCTCGTTCTTATCGAAGCGCATGCCCCACTCGACCAGGTCAGCGATGCGGTCGCCGGCCTGATCGGCCATGAGACGCGTGAGGGCCTGATCGTTGATGAACCGCCCGCCGATGACGCTGTCGCGGAAGTGGACGTCCGGGCTGTCCTCAGGCGGGCTCCAGGGGCCGACGGCGGCGGTCTGCTCGGCGCCCACGGTGCTGCCACTCTTGCCCAGCACCGCCTTTTCCAGCACACAGACGCCGGCGCCGGCCGCGTGGGCTTTGATGGCCGCCATGAGGCCGGCGGCCCCCGAGCCGACAACGACCACATCGGCACGGATGACTTCGAGATTCACGTTAGGCGGCCCTCGCAGTTCTGAGTGGGTTGCTTGCTATTAGCGGAACTGGTACAATCCTCAACAACTTCGTTGCCACCGCCTTCTTCAAGCATATTTGGCTAAAGGGTTGAGAAATGAACAAAGAACCGGTTCTTTCCTACGACAAAGAAGCTGACGTGCTGTATATTTCCTTCTCGCCTGGCGAAAAGGCAACGACAGCCGTTGAACTGAATGACAACATTCTGCTGCGTTTCAATCGTGTTGAGAAGCGGGTCGTTGGGCTGACGCTTATGGACTTTTCAGTGCTGGTACAATTGACTGACATGGGGCCACGCAGCTTCCCTTTGAGTGGATTGAGAGAATTGGAACCAGATTGGCAAGACCTGGTGATGGAAATTGTTACCCAGCCACCAGTGAGCCAGATTTTGAAGGTTTCAGTCTATACGCCTTCCTTAGCTGAGACCATACCGATTGCCCTCGTTGATAGAGAGCTACTTCTGCCGGCGGCAGCCTGACCTCGAGAGATTCGATTCTCTATCTGCGTTTGGAGCGATCATACAGCCCAGACACCGAGGCCCAATCCGATCAGGCCCCCACCAATCACACCGATCCCGAGGATTGGGGCCCACGTCTTCGTGATGATTGCGTCCGGGAGGCTGAGAAGGAGACCGAACAGCAGACCGCTCGCCCATAATGGCATGGGAAGGTCCGTTGCCCCTATCACAAACCCAATCGAGAATCTGTTGACAAACGCGCCCACCATCGCCGAGCGTCTGTCCTCGAACTCCAACGGGATCATCACGAGCACATCCAAGACCCCGAAGACCAGGCCGGCGACGATCCCGAGCGTCAGTTTACTCATAATTGCTCACTCTGACTCCGCTCAACCACAAAAAAGGCAACGTCGTTGGCAATCTCCCTGCACGTAATGGTGTCAACCGGAACGTCCGCACCGACCGCTTGACCGAACTCTTCCCTTGTAGAATTGATCCAATCCCCATCACCCTGCCGAGCGTGTTGATAGAACAGCAACACGTCACCGGCCTTCATTGCCCGTAGAACCGTTCGGATCTCGTGGTGGGTGACATGCTCGTAACCGTAGTTCTTGGGAGCAATCCCTATGTCCGGGTCCAACAACACGATGACGGGGTCGCTGTACTCCCCGATCTTGCTGGTGACTTCGTTGAAGTAGGCGGTGCGGAAGTCCTCTCGAGTGTGGAATCCAGGACGCCACTGAAACAGGTCCTTGTGGATGTCGATATTCAGGTCTACGCTCGCCGCCAGCCGTTGAATATCGTCGATGTCGTGGAAGTACCGGGCGACTTCGAGTGGTAGAGGTTCCGTGGTTTCGTCCATGTGGAGGCGATAATTCGGTCGGTCAGGACGATAAAGGGCGACTTGCAGCACGTCACGTATGGAACGTTTACGAGCAAGGGCCAGAATCGCCCCCCATTTTACGACATCCCGTTTGTCCCCGTACCACCAGTCACGCATGGACAGTCACTCCCGCCGCCGAACGAATACTAGCCTTCAAGCGCCTGACGTAGGATGCTGATGGGGTGGGCCACGGGGAGGCGGGTGCCGTGGTGCATCTGAACCTGACACGTGCCGCACTCACTCAAAGCCAGATCCGGCTCGGCCGCCTCCAGAGCTTCGAACAGATGCCGGCCCACGTCCATGCTCACATCGTACTTCTCCGCTTTGAAGCCGTAGCTGCCCGACAGGCCGCAGCAAACGGTGTCCAGCACCTCGACCTCGAAATCGGGGATCTCGCGGATCAGATCGATGAAGGGCAGGTCGATCTGCTGGGCTCGCAAGTGGCACGGCGTGTGATAAGCCGTGGCCATGGGCACTGGTTTCAACTCGTCCAGATCCAGTTCTCCAGCCTCGGCCATGAGGCGTAGGTACTCGCCCAGATCGTAGGTCCGGCCGGCCATCTCTTCAGCCGCTTCGAGTCCCAGCACTTCCGTGTAGTCGTGCTTGAGCATCAGGCTGCAACTGGTGCAGGTCGCGATCACGTCGTACCCCTGCTCCAGCCAGGGTTGGAAGGAGGCCAGGTTCGCCTCGGCGCGTTGCCGGGCGCTGTTCATGTCTCCGTTGCTGACCAGCGGCAAGCCACAGCATCGCTGCTCAGGCGCCTCCACGTGGACCCCCAGGCGCTCGAGCGCGGCGACCATGTCCTTCCCAGGTTGGGTGTCACTGTAGTTGCCGTAACAGCCCACAAAGTAGACGACCTTGCGCTCGGCAGTGGCGGGGTCGGTCTGGGTGGATCGGTCGGCAAACCAGCGCTTGAAGGGCGCGGTGTAGGCTGGCATGTCGGCGTGCCGGCTGATGCCCAACGTAGCCTCCATGCCGCGCCGAACAATGCCGTTGTGTAGAGCGTGGTTGCTCAGTGGTGGGGTCAGACTTCCCAGTTGCCCCATCAACTCGGCGCGCCCCATCAGCCAGTCCCGCAGACTTTGTCCCTGCTCCTGAATGTAGGCATCCTTGGCCTGCGCGTTGGCGCGGTTGAGGGCGACGCCGGACGGGCAAGCCACGTGGCAGTTCAGACACAGGCTGCACGTGTCAGCGTTTCTTTCGATTGGCGCGGCCGAGGAACCGTTCCGCTTGATCCGGACGCCGGTACTGAGCGTGGTAGCGAGCAACGCCGGATCGGGGAACTGCTTGTCAAGCTTCGCCGCAACAGGGCAAGCGGAGCTACAGACCAGACATCCGATGCAGCGGGCCAGATTTGGGTAATCGATCTCGACGTCGGGCAGGGAGGCTGCCGGCGAGGTCACGGACTCGGTCTCCAGAGCATAGGCAACCGTACGCGCCTGGCCTTCCTCAAATCGCGCGCGGTCTACGATGAGGTCCTTGACGACGAGGAAATTGGGTAGGGGGCCGAGGTACAAGTCTTGGCCATCGACCATGGTTCGACAGGCGAGGACAGGCTTGCCGTTCAAGGAGACCGCGCAGCTTCCACACTTGCCGGCCTGGCAGGCGGACCGGAAGGCGAGGCCGTCATCCTGATAGCCCTGAATCTCGGCCAACACTTCCAGCACCGTCATACTGGGATGGTGTTCGATCTGATAGCTCCGAACGTACGATGCAGGACTTCTGTCGGGGTCGTGACGATCAATATCTACTTTGAACACATCGGCCATTTGTCTACGTCTCCGGTACTATTTCCGTCGTATCCGTTCAGGTAGTGGGGACCCTTGCGAAGGTTTGCCAATCGCATTCGGGTCGAGGTGCCCCTCGCCAGTCGAAAATCGGCCTCTAGCCTAGGCTACACCCAACCTTCGCAAGGGTAGCTGAACGCTTACAGTTCCGTCACCTCCGCAGGTCTGAGCGTCACCATTGGGACATCTCCCTCCATCTGTACCTCGGTGCAGAGCGGGGGTGACGTGGAGTCTGGCTCCGAAAAATCTTCCCGAAAATGTGCGCCCCGACTCTCCTCGCGTGCCAGAGCGGATCGGACCATGCTCTGTCCCACCGCCACCATCTTCTCCAGTTCCAGGTATGCGACCATGCTGCGATTATGATGCAAGCCTGGACCGTCGATGCTCACGCGGGGAAGCACTTCTTGCTTGAGTTCCTCCAGACCGTCCAGGGCCTCTGTCAGGCCTCGGGCGCTGCGAACCACGCCGGCGTGCTGCCACATCAGCTCGCGTAGCCGATCCTTACCTTGGGCTGCCGTCAGTTTACCTCGCCCTCTGTTCAACAAGCTCTGCAGGCGGGTCTCTTCCTCCGCGATCTGCTCCTCGCTAGTGTCCACACGCTCTGCATCGCGAGCGTAGCGGGCTGCGCCGGCTCCCGCGCGTGCGCCGAACACCACGATGCCGGCCAGGCTGTTGCCGCTGAGCCGATTGCCGCCCTGTGCGCCGCCGGAGACTTCGCCGGCGGCGAATAGGCCAGGCAGCGAGGTTTGTCCGTCAAGGTCAATCTCGACCCCGCCCATGAAGTAGTGCGCGGCCGGCGCTATCTCGACCTGCTGCCGGCGAAGATCGTAGCCCCGCTCCTGGCACATCTCCAGCTCGTGCATGAAGCTGCGGAAGGTGTGTTCGGGAACGTCCGTGGCATCCAGGTAGACCCCGCCATGCTCTGTGCCCCGGCCGGCGGCGATCTCGGCGTGGATGGCGCGGGAGAGCCGATCGCGGGTGGTCTTCTCCAGCAACTCGGGCGCGTAGCGCTCCATGAAACGCTCGTTGCCGGCGTTGTACATGGTGGCGTATTCCTGAATGCCCAGGATGAAGCCGCGCAGCGATGGTGGGTAGACCAGGCCGCTGGGGTAGAACTGCACCTGCTCCATGTTGATCAGGTGAGCGCCGGCACGCAGGGCCAACGCCAGGCCGTCGCCGGTACAGTGGATGGGGTTGCTGGTGGTGGGATAGAGCTGACCGATGCCGCCGGTGGCCAGGACGATGGCCGGCGCGCTGACCTGGACGAGGTCCCCGGCGCCCAAGTCGACTCCCATCGCTCCCATGACCACATCGTCGCGCGTCAGGAGGCGAGTCGCCATCACGTCGTGATGATGCTCCACTCCGTCGCAGCGGAGGAGCTGCGTGCCGAGCACCTTGGTCATCTGGAGGCCGACGCGATCGCTGATGGCCATGATGCGCGGGTAGCTGTGCCCGCCGGCCCGGTCCAGGACGTAACGCCCGTCTGGCTCGCGGTCGAACTGGAGCCCCCAGCTTTCCATCTCCGTGATGCGTCCTGACGCTTCCTCGACCAGGGTGCGGACCAGTGGCTGATCGTTCAGGTACGAACCGCCGACCACGGTGTCGCGGAAGTGCACGTCGAGGCTGTCGCCTGGTGTGCTCCACGGGCCAACGGCGGCGACGCCGGCGCCACTCACGGTGCTGCCGCTCCGTCCCACCAGCCCCTTGTCCCAGATGGTGACACGCGCGCCGGCGTCGGCAGCCCGGATAGCTGCATACAGCCCGGCGCCGCCGGTCCCGATTACCAGCACATCGGTTTCGTAGCGCTTCAAGCTTGATTCTCCTGTGAAAATACCAGTGACCGGCCAAACTCGTTTGGCACGTGATCAGTGAACAGCGACCTTAGGGACTTCCAGGGAAATAAACCTCCCAAAAATGGCCTGTTTCCCTCAGAAATCTTGGGTTTTTGGGAGGTTTTAAATTCTGGAATCCCCTTATACGTAACAACTCATCATAAGATTGATCGTAGATGGCGAGCAGATGGCCCCAAACGTCCCCACGTATAGAAGAAAACACAGATGTTTAACTTTTTCTGTTTTTATCCGTGTTTCTTTCCATCCGTGAGAGACTGTTGATCGCCTCTCAGCTTGGGGCACGTTACGTATAAGTAAACGGTCAGCAGCGAACGGTCGACGCGAGACGCAAGACGAGCGATTCTCATTCACGCTAGCTGGGTGTGGAACAGCCGCCCCAAATCCTGCTGAGACTCCCGCACGCCGGCCAGCCGCAACGCGTGCCACATGCTGGCCATGTTGGCGCTGAATACCGGCTTGCCCAGATCGGCTTCCAGAGCTTCGACGATGGGGCTCAGCACAATGCCTGTGTCGCTCACGAACACGGTATCGGCCTCTGGCGTGTCAGCCCGACGCACCAGATCGTTCAACTCCGCCGGTCCGAGCCGGCCGATATCCCAGTCCAGCGTGAGCCCGAGTCCGACGTCGTTGACCACCTCGTAGCCGAAGTGCTCCACGTACTGGACAAGTTTCTCGTTGAGACGCTGTTCATACGGCGTGGCTAGTGCTACCTTCTGCGTCCCCAGCGCTCGAAGCCCGGCGATCAACGCTGTGGACGTCGTTGTGGCCGGGCAGCGGCCGTGGGTGCTGAGGGTGTCGCGCAGTTTCTCATCCCAGTCGGGTCCGCGGCTGAAGCTGCCCGACGTGCACATCCAGATGATGGCGTGCGGGTGCACAGTGGCCAGGTCGGCCGCCAGTTTGTCGAATGCCTCGCCGCCGGCTACCTCGGTCATGTGTTCCAACGTGACGCTGCCCTCGTCGGGCATGCTGCTGCGGGTGATGTGGACCGATACGCCAGGCGGACAGAGATAGTAGTACTCCATGTCGGCCAATCCGGAGGCGGGATAGATGATTCCCAGTCGTGCTCGCCAGCCGTAGATTGCTCGGTGCATGTCTCGGTGCATGTCTATCGATTCCCTTCAGTACAGCTCCAACATTGCCGTAATGTAGAAGATGCCAGCACGCCAGCAACGACTGAGTGGGTGAGTTTCACCCTACTTGTTGTTCCGGGGGCCGGCATCTCACGGGGTTGTCCGGAATTACTTACGTGTTCCCGAAGACGTCGCGGTATAGCACCCTGACCGCCTCTGCCTCATTGCCGGCGTGGACGACGTAGGTGCTCCGCTGATCTGCACTCTCATGATACAATACTTCAATCCCTTGCTGTCTCAAGAGACCGGGATCTCGGGAGCGTCGCGCCTGCAGGGCTTCACTCCCGCCAATCGGCGATACCCAGCATTGGTCGCCGGCCGTTGCTTTTGGACTGAGACCTGCCTCAGCAATTGCTGACTCCAATTCATATGATTTGTCAGCCGAGACACCCAAAACGAGCGTGCCAGTTTGGCTGTCAATCAGGCTCATGATGCCTCGCCGGCGTTCCCAGAATCCTCTTGTTTCAGGCGCCACGACATCTTCTTCGAAGATAGCGACATCCAACGGTCCCAATGCGGGAATGCCCACGATTGGCGACTCGTCCTCGGCGTTGGCGATTGTAGTGCCGGGCGCTGTGGAGAACGTCGACCGTACGACGACGGGGACGCCGCCCTCCTGACCGGCCCGCACAGCTCGTTGATGTACCACTCGGGCACCATAACGGGCCATCTCGTACATCTTATCGTAGCTGATGCGCTTCAGGATGTGGGACTCCTGCACGATGCGCGGGTCTACGTTGGCCACGCCTTCCACATCGGTGTAGATTTCCACCTTGCTGGCGTCTAACGCGCCGCCCAGCGCCACGGCAGACGTATCGCTACCGCCGCGGCCGAGAGTGGTATAATCGTTGATCTCGCGGATGACGCCCTGACAGCCGGCCACCACCGGTACCTCGCCGCGGTCCAGATGAAACTGCACGCGGGCCGGATCGATATCTACGATCTCCGCCTCGGTATGGTTATCGTCGGTGTGGATGAGGGCCTGCGCTCCGGTGAGCCCTACTGAGGGAACCCCCTCCCGCTTCAGGAGGTGCGACATCAGCGTCGCCGAGATGATTTCGCCACAGGTGAAGATCATGTCGTAGTCGCGGCCGTCAACTGGATCGCCGTCACCTCGCAGGAGATCCAGGAGGGTATCTGTAGCGTAAGGGTCGCCTCTGCGCCCCATGGCTGACACCACAATGGCGACCTGATAGCCTTCATCTCGTGCCCGTCGCACGTGCTCGATTACTTGCGCGCGGCGGTCCGCCGTCGACACTGAGGTGCCGCCGAATTTCTGAACGAGGGTTGGGTTCTCGGTCATGGTACCCGTACGAGATTGTCAGCGATT
>JAANWY010000175.1 GCA_018263655.1 Anaerolineales bacterium
GTTCAGGTAGTGGGGACCCTTGCGAAGGTTTGCCAATCGCTTTCGGGTTGAGGCGCCCCTCGCCAGTCGAAAATCGGCCTCTTGCCAAGGTTCTTCCTAACCTTCGCAAGGGTAGCTGAACGCTTACGCTAATGATAGCGCAGCGTTTGGAAATGCGCAAGGGTTGTAGATGAGTTGGAATGGCAATCGGTCGATGCCACCAGCGCCATGCTCTTCACCGACGATCTGCCCCAGGGCGGCCCCGTCCCACCCACCGGCTCCATGCAGTTCAAGGACGTGCCGGCCGGCACCTATGGCCTGCGCCTCGTCGTCGAGAACGACGCCGACCCGCCCCAGTTGGACCAGGCGACGTTGATTGTCGATGTCGCCGGCGACGCCGGTGTCGTGATTGCCGATGACGACGATGCCGGCTTCGTCCGCTACGGGAATCCGGATTTCTGGTGGGAGGCCGACGTGGGTTACGACAACCACATGGTCTGGACGTACATCAACGGGGACATGGTCTCGAACTGGATCGAGTGGCACCCAGATCTGCCGGCGTGCGGCGACTATGCGGTATCGGCCTTCGTCCCGCGCCAGAATGCCACGGCGCATGAGGCACGCTACGAAGTTTACTTCGCGGCGCAGTCCACCATCGCGCCCAACGACGAATCGCCCCGCGTGGTGGTCGTCAACCAGTCGACCTACCTCGACGAGTGGGTGCCGCTGGGCGCGTATCGCTTCGAGCCGGGGGAAGAGAGCTACCTTCGCCTCACGGATGCTACGGGCGAAGACCCCAATTCACTGCGCAAGATCGCCTTCGACGCGGTCCGCTGGGAGCTCCAGGCGCGCTGTCCCACGCGCGTCCTGCTGCCGCTGATCCTACGAAAATAAGCGAAGTAAGCACCGACACTAGACTTCGGAAGGCAAGCGTTCAGGTGACCGGCACTTTCTAACCGATTTTTGCACAGTAATCAGTTTTGACTATCAAACACGGTAATCTTGCCTGCCTCTATTACCGATCCTGATAGTCAAAACTGACGACACCTGTGCTAACCTCGATGCGTTCATTCTCAAGCAGATTTTGTAAGTGCCGGTCACCTTATGCGTTTTTTCAAGACCACAAGACGCGTTGTTCTCTCCGACAGGACTACTAAGCAAAGTAAACCATTGACAAAACTGAAGAAAAAGCGTATACTGTAGGCGGAAGGTTGCTCGAAGTCGGAGGTCTTTAGAGTGAAGTAATCCGACGACCCCTTCTCTGGTTTGTTTTGTTCCCGGCGCGGCCGGTTGTGGCTGCGCCCAATCTGGTAAAGGAGGAAACACCGTGCACGTGCTCGCAAAGCACACGCTTACAAAGCACACGCTCACAAAGCACACGCTCACAAAAATCGTGCCCCTCACTCTGGCGATCGCCATCATGGCATTCGGTGCTCTGTCGGCGTCGGCGGCTCCGCCGGCAGCCCCAGCGGCGCAAGAAGGCAACCCCGAGCGAGGTGCCTACATTCTCTCGCTGGCCGGCGGCTGTGGTTGCCACATGGGTCAGGCCGGCTTCCTGGCCGGCGGGGAGAAGTTCGAGGGCCCGTTCGGCGTCGTCTACGCTTCCAACATCACCCCGGATTCGGAGACGGGCATCGGAAACTGGTCGGATCAGGAGATCATCGATGCCATTCGCCTGGGCGAGCATCCCGGTGACACACAACTGCATCCCGTGATGCCCTATCCGACCTTCAGCAACATGGCAGATCAGGACGTGCGCGACCTGGTCGCGTTCCTGCGCACGGTGGAACCGGTGGAGAATGCGGTGCCGCCGAGGGAGTTGGAAGCCCCCGTGCCGCCGTTTGAGCCTCGCCAGCCGGCACCGGCCGAGGCCCCGACGGAAGGCGTCGACCGCGGCGCCTACATCGTCAACGCCATCGCCCACTGCGGCGATTGCCACACACCCCGCACCCCGCAAGGCGCCCCCGATATGTCCAAGATGTTGGCCGGCGCGATGATTGAGGGCCAGGTGGCGCCCAACATCACGCCGCATGACGCGACAGGAATCGGCACGTGGTCGGAGGAAGAGATCGCCGCTCTGCTGCGCACCGGCGAGCGCCCGGACGGGAGCGAAGTCGGCGGCTTGATGAAGCTGTCGGTTGACGGCGGCTATGTCAACATGACCGAATCCGACGCGTTGGCCATTGCCGCCTATCTGGAGACAGTGCCGGCCGTTGCCAACACCGCCCAGACACCGGAGGAGATGCCGGAAGAGATGCCCACGACGGGCGGCGTGTTGCCGGCCAATTGGCTGATCGTGGCTGGCTTGGCCGCTGCCCTGGGAACGCTGTTACTCGTCTCGGGCGTCGGGCTACGGGTCGTTGTTCGACGCGTCCAGCGCAGGAACTAACGACGGCCGGGCCTCGCCGGCCTTGCAGTGGAAACTCGTCAGAGGCTGGTTCGGATCGCTGCGATTCGAGCCAGCCTCTTGTTGTTGGATGCGCGTTTCGGCGACCGGTGGCTGATGAAGCGATGTCCCGAGCTCGTCGAAGGGTCATCGGCCTCTGCTGCTCGGGTGACTGCAAGCGATTCGCCCACATATTGTGGTGTTTGGCGATCCGAAGGCGCATCTCGTGACAGATACGTGACAGGTGATGTACATAATGTGGGTGCCTTCTCTACACGGCCCAGGTCGTTTCGTCGCTGTCTGCGCGGCATGCCCTGCCCCGGCCAGCGACGCGGCGCGGAGTGTTCCTCCTCACTTCGAATCGCCTGGGGCGATAGGCCGGCTGGGGTGTGTGGCCCCAGCCGGCCTTTTTCGTGCGAAATATGTAACTGCTCGGGCACTGCGTGCCGGCGATCATTCAGTGGCATTCCGACCAGTCACCGTATCTCGACGCCCCGTATCTTCCTCACGGCATGCCGGTCCCCTTTCGCGCCCTTTCGTGAGCATCGCGGCCCAGGCCCCACTGCACAATAGCAATCAAGCCAACTCGACATTCGTGGCGGCACAACATCCAGCTTGATCAATTGAGATTCTCCGCATCCCCAAAGATATTTGCTCTCACACCGCGCCTGTGATAATATTTGATACATGCGAGTACGGGGGCGAACATCATGAAACGCAAAATCCGAGGTCTCAAGCGCGGCGCCATTCAACTGGACTTCAACCTCTATCGCGTCGACGTGCCGATACGCGGCCTTGCCGGCGCCAACCTCAGCGTCATCGACATCTGGCCCGAAGGCATCGACCGCACCGTCGTGTTCGTGCATGGCTATGCTGGCGTCGCTGAGACGTGGGAATACCAGATCAACCACTTCGCCCACGAGTTCCGCGTCGTCGCCCCCGACTTGCGCGGACATGGCCAGAGCGATGCGCCCTTTACCCAGTACACCATGGGCGAGCTCGTCGATGACCTCAGCGCCAGCGTCGAAGAACTCGATCTGCCGGACAAGTTCATCCTGGCCGGCCACTCCTTCGGCGGCTCGATCTGTATCGAATATGCCAACGCTTTCCCCGATCGGCTCGAGAAGCTGATCCTCGTCGCCACCGCCGGCGAATACCCGCTCCCCCGCATTGCGTCCCTGGCCTATCGCATCCCGACGGCGGCTTTTCGCCCTTTCTGGAAGTACCGCCCGCGCTGGAACGCCGAAATCCACGTCATGAAGCGCATGATGCTCAACAACATGCGCAAATGGCAAGGCTGGCACTTGCTGCGGAACATTCGAACGCCAACCCTCATCATCACTGGCGAGCGCGACACCTACTTCCCAGGCCACGTGTTCGAAGATGTGGCCAAGATGGTGCCAGACGCAGAGGTTGTCTCCGTCGGCGCGTCGAAGCACAAGGTTCAGCTCGAGCGCCACCAGGCCGTCAACCGCGCCATCGAGCGCTTCATAACTGAAGGGAAGCGAGGGTCCTGGCGCGAGCAGGTCGCTGCTTCGGAGCTACTGCAAAGCCGCCCGTGGCTCAAGAGCTACAGCAAGGACACGCCGCTCACAGTGCCAATTCCACGCCAGCCGCTGCACAAATTTCTGGAAAGCGCGGCCGACTGGGTGCCCAAGCGCACGGCGACCGTCTTCTTCGGTTCGAAGCTCACTTACCGCGAACTCGACCAACAGGTGAACCAGTTCGCCCACGCATTGCACGGTCTGGGTGTTCGCCCCGGAGATCGGGTGATGGTCGTGCTCCCCAACGTGCCGCAGATGATGATCGCCTACTACGCCACGCTCAAAATCGGTGGCGTCGTGGTACTCCCCAACCCGGATGCTGAAGCATCCCACATCGTGCAGCAGACCCGGGAGACGGACGCCAAAGTGCTGGTTACGTTGTGCGATTTCAAGGGGTTGATTGGCGCCGTGCGGGACAACGCCGACTTGAGACACGTCATCAGACACGTCATCCTGGCCGACATCGGCAACGCCGTATCGAGTTGGGTCTACAGACAACTTCTCCAACGCTGGGAGGCCGCCGGCCTCGGTGAGCGGGGCGCCGGCCAGGAACCGGATGTCGGATTCGCGATGAGCCTGCTGATGATGGACGCCGCGCGAGAGGCACCCGACGTCGCTGTGGCATCCGAGGATCTGGCGGCCATTCTCTATACCAGCGGCGCCACCGACGACCCGAAAGGTGTCTGTCTCACCCATGCTAACCTGGTCGCAAACGCGCTCCAGACCCGCCACTGGATTCCCGACATCGACTATGGCGAGGAGACGTTCTTGTCCGTTGTCCCGCTCACCCACAGTTACGGCATGACGAGCGCCATGAACATCCCCGTCGCCATGGGCGCGACGATTGTGCTGTTGCCGGTGTTTGAGTTGCAGCAAGTGCTTGAGCACATCAAGAAATACAAGCCGACGATCTTCCCGGGCGTGCCATCGATGTACATGGCCATCAACGAGGCGTCAAACGTCCGGTCCTACGGTCTCTCGTCCATCAAGGCTTGCATCAGTGGCGCAGCCCCCCTGCCAATCGAGGTCCAAGAAGCCTTCGAGAAGCTGACGCGGGGCCGGCTCGTCGAAGGCTACGGTCTAACTGAAGCGTCGCCCGTAACCCACGCTAACCCCCTTTACGGTGTGCGCAAGGTGGGCTCCATCGGCGTCCCGATTCCCAATACGGATGCTAAGATCGTCGATCTGGAGACGCGGGAGGATTTGCCCGCCGGCCAAATCGGTGAGCTGGTCGTAAGGGGGCCGCAGATTATGCGCGGGTACTGGGCGCAGGCTGACGAGGATGACTCCAAATCGGTGCTGGGCGATGGTTGGCTTTACACCGGCGATGTCGCGGTGATGGATGCCGACGGCTATTTCTTTATCTTGAGTCGCAAGCGGGACACGATCATGGCCGGCGACTACAGCGTCTACCCGCGCGATGTGGAAGAGGTGCTGTACGAACACAGCAAGGTGAAGGAGGCGGCTGTCGTTGGCATCGAGAGCGGGGACAGCGCGCAGAAGATTAAGGCCTTCGTGGTACCGCGCCCGGGCACGAAGCTGTCCAAGGAGGAGTTGTTGGACCTGTGCCGGCGCCGGCTGGACAACTACGCGGTCCCATGGGATATCGAGTTCCGCGAGGAGCTGCCGAAGTCCTTTGTCGGCAAAGTGTTGCGCCGGCTGTTAGTGGACGAAGAGGAGGACGCGCACTAACAAGTCGAGTAACTACTCAGGCTGTTGCCCGGCTGTTGCCCGGCTGCTGCCCGGCTACTGCCCCCGCACTCTTCTTGTGTAGGCACGAAGTGCCTGAGTAGCTTGACAATGTCACATTACCGCCCCACGTTGGGCGAAGGTCTCCCGACCGAGCCCGTTTCGCCCCTTCGACAAGCTTAGGACGTCGCTCGGTCAGGCCTGCCTGTGCGTCGCACGCAGACAGGAGACCTTCGGCGATCAAGGGTGGCGCGGTCAGGAGACCGGCCACAGCAGCCGAATGTGACATTGTCAAGGTAGTCACCAAGTCGTTAGCGCGCTCAACAGAAAGAGGCGATCTGATGCGTCCGAAGATTGGTTTGGTGCTCGGGGGTGGCGGCAGCCGTGGCATTGCCCACATCGGGGTGCTGCAGGTGCTGGTTCGGGAGCAGGTTCCGGTTGACCTCATCGTCGGGACCAGCATGGGGGGGCTCGTTGGTGCGCTGTTTGCGCTGGGCGTCGGTCCGGCCGAGCTGGCCGACCACATGCACGCCATGCGTGGCAATTCGTTGATCAACCTGAGGCGACTGAGCGCCCGCGCGCGCCAACAGATGCTGCGCGAGTTGCTGAGCGAGGCACTGGCCGGTAAGACCTTCGCGGATTTACAGGTACCGGCATCGCTGATGGCAGTGGACCTACTGAGTGGCGCGGAGGTCGCCCTGCGCGAAGGGGCCCTCATGCCGGCGGTACTGGCAACGACGGCGCTGCCGGCCATATTCCCGCCGGTTGACATCGATGGGATGCAGCTTGCCGACGGCGGCGTCATCGACAGTCTCGCCACACACGTCGCCTTCGAACAGGGTGCGGATAGGGTAATCGCGGTAGACGTTCACCCCCGCTTGCGCACCGAAGATCCTTGGATCGACCCCGTGACTGCAATCATGGGCATCGAGCTGCCATTTGGTCTGTTGAACGGTTCGGCGGAGTCAAGCGGCACCCCGAGCGTGCTGGCAACGGCGTGGCGCGCCGTCCAGGTCATGAACTGGCACGTCCACGAGCAGCGTTTGCAGTCGCACCCGCCTGATGTTCTGCTATGTCCAGACGTCGGCAGCTATGGCTCATTGGATTTCAAGGATCTGCAGGGGCCATTGCAGGCCGGCGTGGCAGAGGCGGAGCGCCGCTTAGGGGAGATTCGGGCGCTCTAGTAAGCATGCTACACCTGTCAGTTTCGGAGAAGCGCTTGGCCTCTTCCACAATCTCCTGAATCGTGCCCGGGTAAGGCTTGGCCCCATCGCGCAGGCCACCGTAGATGGGCAGATGGTGATCTTCTTGCAGCAGCAAGAGCAAGGGCTCCCACGTCTCGCTCGCGTGGTCGCCGTCGGGGGACACGTAGAAATCGCAGGCCTTGATCATCGTTTCGGCCATTGGCTTCCGCCTGCTCCCGCTGGATTGCCAAATCCAGCGGTTATGGCTTGGATTTGGCAATCCAAGCCGAGCTAGTGGTCGAAACGATGATCATACCCAAATCGCAGATGCTCAGCGAGACGGGTTCTACGACGAACAAGATGGGATGTCCATCAAAGAAGGCCGCGTCGATGGTCACCAGTACCCGCACCCGGTCAGCAATGTCATAGATCGACCTACGGATAGTGCTATTCGTGACTCTTGAAACGACACCGCAACTTGACACGGCGTACATCGAAGTATATAATGCAAGCAGGTTGCCAGACCGGCGTTAGGTATACAGTCCCGCTGTTTGTATTCCCGGCGATAGTCATCGGTTCGGCCACTTAGCAAGTTGCCAAATTGCCCTACATTTTACGCTTATCTGGCCCAAACGATGACCAAAGCCGTATTCGTGTCAGAATATTGGTTCTCGTTTCTCCTTAGGAAATCCACCTAAGAACGGGAAGTCGTTTCTCAACAGTAAGCGTCCAGGGGGTAACTCATGGAGCATCCCTTCGACAGGCCCTTCGACAGGCTCAGGACGCCGCCTGAGTAGACCGAGGCGAAGCCGAGGTCGTATCGAAGCGACGTCCTGAGTTCATCGAAGGGGGTGCGGCTTGTTCGAAGAACCACCGCAAACCCGCACCCCTCGATACGCGCTCAACGTCGCCCTTCGTCAAGCTCAGGACGTCGTTTCGCGCTACTCGGGATGCTGGTCGTGGTACCCTTGAACGGTTACTCTCGACAAACCCTAAGCGCGGACTGAGACCGATGTGTGCCGGCTGTGTGGTACCTCTCATATGCGTTCGTCTGAGCCACTGACTGAAAACTGCAAAACACGGACAAAAAGCGTTCAGCTATCCTTGCGAAGGTTAGGGGGAGCCTAGGCAAGAGGCCGATTTTCGACTGGCAAGGGGCCTTTCAACCCGAATGCGATTGGCAAACCTTCGCAAGGGTCCCTACTACCTGAACGCTTACCCCGAAGGAGGTGATGAGTCAAGACAGAGACAGCTAAGAGACGATCTTTCCAACGTCAGGCTAAAGACTAAAGACACGTAAAGACACGCTACGAGATAAGGAGGAGAACTGACAATGAAGAAGTTCTTGCTGCTAGGTGTCCTTCTCACACTGGTTGTGGTAGGCTGTGCTGCTCCGGCCGGCGCGCCGGCGGAGCCAGAAGTCGTCGAGAAA
>JAANWY010000176.1 GCA_018263655.1 Anaerolineales bacterium
GAAGAAATAAAATGTCCCATTTCGCTCGGCCTGGATTGCCAAATCCAGGCCATGCCCGCTGGATTTGGCAATCCAGCGGGAGCAGGTTGGGGTAATTATTTCTTTCCGAGTTCCTATCCTTCGCAAGGGTAGTTGAACGCTCACACCATTACTACCAAACTACCAACAGATTTTAGTCACACCCTGCTCAAACAGGCAACGCGGGCGCTCGAGGCCCGCGCTGACACGGTCTATCGCGCCCCCAAACACTTCATCAGGCACGCGTCGGAACGACGGCTCCACGCCGGAAGCGAACCTCAGCCAGACGTCGCTCCTCGGCCAAGTCCGGCCAAGCTGCAACAATAGTGCCGGCAATGAAGACAACGCCACCAACCCAGACCCACACCACCAGCGGATTGACGAACGCCTCGAAAGTCGCGAGACCGCTCTGCGGATCGTATGCGCTGAAGCTGAGGTAGATATCGCGGCTCAGGCTGCTCTGGATCGACGGGATCGTGGCCGGCTGCTGCGAAGCGAAGTAGAAGTGGCGGTGCGGATCCAGCGTGCCTACCTCCTCACCGTCCTTCGAGATCGTCATGTCGGCGATCAGTGTCTCGCGATCCGTGCCACGCTCACTTCGCACCGCGTCGAAGGTGAACGTGAAGTCGCCGGCGGCGAAAGCTTCGCCCTGGCGCACACTCTTCCGCACCTCAATCTTGTAGACGGAAGAGCCGATCACCCCGATGGACAGCAAAATGACGCCGATATGTATCAGATAGCCACCGTAGCGGCGCCGATTACGCGACACCAACGTCGGCAGCGCTTCAAACACGGAGTCGCCGGCTGTCCGGCGCCGGGCACGGACACCTCGCACGTACTCCAACAGCGTAATGATACCAACAAACGCGCAGGTCCCAAAACCGACGAGCGCCACCGGTTCTCGAATCCCGAAGACCACCATGACCACGACCGAGGCAGCGGTGAAGACGAA
This sequence comes from Anaerolineales bacterium, assembly GCA_018263655.1. GTDB lineage: Bacteria > Chloroflexota > Anaerolineae > Epilineales > JAANWY01 > JAANWY01. Next base: position 971 of record JAANWY010000176.1, read on the forward strand.
GGGCCACAGCGTGTAGGACCCGAGCTTCTTCGGGGAAGAACGACGCCAGGCAAGCAGTGGGCCAATACCCATCAGCAGAATCACAGACCACAAGATGGGTATGACAACCTTGTTGAAATATGGCGGTCCGACGGTGATCTTTTCGCCGGTTACGATCTCGGAAATCATGGGGAAAATAGTGCCCCAGAACACGGCAAAGAGCGCGCCCATGAACAACAGGTTGTTCAAGACGAAGCCGGCCTCGCGCGAGAACAGCGAGTCGAGTTCGTTGTCGCTCCTCAGCACATCCAACCGATCATAGACCAGAGCCGCCGAACCAACGAACAACAAAGCGATGAACCCGAGGAAGAACGGCCCCAGATTGGACTGCGTGAACGAATGCACCGACGAAATGACACCGCTGCGGGTGAGGAAGGTTCCCAGGATCGTCAAGTTAAAGGCCAGGACGACGAGCACCATGTTCCACAGCTTCAACATGCCGCGCTTCTCCTGGATCATCACGGAATGCAAGAAGGCAGTGCCGGCCAGCCACGGCATGAGGGCCGAGTTCTCCACCGGGTCCCAGGCCCAGTAACCGCCCCAGCCGAGCGTCTCATACGCCCACCAACCGCCAAGCAACAAGCCAATGCTGAGGAACCCCCACGCGGCCAGGGTCCACCGCCGCGTCGTGCGGATCCAGGCATCATTCGTGCGGCGGGTGATGAGCGCCGCCATAGCGAAGGCAAACGGCACACTCAGGCCCACAAAGCCCAAGTACAACATCGGCGGGTGGAACGTCATCCCAGGGTGGCGCAGCAGCGGATTCAGGCCGTTGCCATCCGGGGGCATGAAGCTCAACCGCGCAAAGGGGTTGACGACGAGGGTGATCAAAACCAAGAAGAACGCCTCGATGCCCAGCAAGATAACGATCACGTAAGGCATCAACGCCCGATTCTGATGCCATTTGCGCAGTACAACACCTACGGAAATGAGGGCGAGGATCCAGGTCCAGAAGAGCAACGATCCGTCCTGCCCAGCCCACAACGCCGTGGCTTTATAGAAGAGAGATTGGGCCCGGCTCGAGTTCGATGCCACATACTCAAGCGTGAAATCATTCTGTAGAAACGCGTACTCCAACAGTCCAACAGCCAACGTCACCAAGCCCATCACAGCCACAGTGGCGTGCCGGGCGCTGAGGACCAACTCCGGATAGCGCCGGCGCACGCCGATGAGGGCAGCAAAGATACCGTACACCGTCGCTGCCAAGGCCAGAAGAAGGGTGATGTATCCAATTTCAGCCATTACACGCCCACTCCATCCGCGGCCGCCGAGCGCCGACGGCCGACTCCAAACTACATCTCACTACTACTTCTCTTCCAACTCCGCTTCGTACTTGGAGGGGCACTGGAGGAATAGGCTCTTAGCCTCAAAGACGCCATCCTGACGATACACGCCCTCAATGGTCACCGCCTCAGCCATTTCGAAGGTGTCTGGCTTGGGGCCATTGTACACAACGGGCACAACGTCCCGCCCCTCGAACACATCGAACTTCAGCGTCACCGATTCGGCATCCCACTCGGCCGAACGTTTGTCGATGGTGCCGGCCAGGCGCATATCTTCACCGTACAGCGAAGACGCTTGATCCAACAATTCAGAAGGAGTGAGATAGAAAACGGCCGTCGCCTGGAACGTGTTCACGACCAAAAAAACGATGGCGGCGATGATGATCAGGCCACCGACGAGGAACTTCCCCCGGCCGGCCAGCACCCCTTCAGACTGAGCTTCAACATCCGGAATCCTGGTAAGTTCTGAGTCTATCTGTGCCATTCAATCCACCTTTCCACAACCTGTCTCTGTAGAGCACCCTCTTGCTAGACCACGAGATTCAACATAGGGTAACTACCTTGGCAATGTCACATTCCGCTGATGTGGCTTGGTCTCCCGACCTTTGATCGCCGAAGGTCTCCTGACCGAGGCGAAACGGGCTCGGTCGGGAGACCTTCGGCCAACGTGGGGCGGTAATGTGACATTGTCAAGCTACTCAGGCTACTGCCCTCGCAGTTGCGAAATGCGGAAAAAGGGGTCGGTGGGGCGGCCGCCCCACCGACCCCTTTTTCCGGTCTCTTCTTGTGTAGGCACGAAGTGCCCGAGTAGTCACAAAATAGATTCAATTGAATCCGGTGAGACAAGATCTGTCAACCAGCTCGCTTACAAAAGTGGATCCAAATTCCGTTCTGGGAGGGTCGCCAGATCCCCCAGGCGGCCTGGATCTGACGATCCAGGCCGAGCAAAAATGGATCCACTGAGGCTCAATCGCCGGCCAGCGCGTTGCGCACATGCAGTTCGAGCTCGTCTTCGCGCATGGCGCCCCGTTTCACCCGAACAATGGTACCGCTGCGATCGATGAAGAACGTCATGGGCAAGCCACGCACCTTGTAAGCCTCGGCCGCAGTGCCCTCCACGTCCAATACGATAGGAAAAGATAGGCCATAGCGCTCAGCGTACGCCTCGACGAGCGGACCGGGTTCTTCAACATCCACACCCAGGACGATGAGCCCCTCGTCTTTGTACTTCTCGTGCACAACCTGAAGCGCCGGCAGCTCGTACTTGCACCAGTTGCACCACGTTGCCCAGAAGTTGACCACCACGACGCGCCCCTCGAGAGCGGCGAGTGACAACACGTCGCCCTCGAGCGTCTCGAGCTGAAAGCCCGGCGCCCGATCGCCGGAGCCAGGGCCGGCGTCCAAAAGTGAAGACACACCACTCTCTCGCCCATCGGACACAGATCGCGGATCGACGCGATCACGACCGGACGCCGTCTGCAATTGGGCCGAGGCCAGCGTCGACCCGGCCGGCACAGCTGCTGAAGCACGCGGAGCCCGTGGGTCACGCAGCACACGGCCGATGACCAACCCGGTAGCCAGCGCCGCACCTACGAACACGATCACGCCCAGCGAGATCAGCAGAACCCACTGATTGACACTCAGGCGCGCCGTGTCGTCCGGCGGCTCGGGACCCTCGCCCTCAGGTATGCCGGCCGGCCAACGCGTCGAGTAACGCGCGCGCTGCTTCGGCTCGTCGGGGGAACGCTGCGTCGCCGCAATCACATCTCCGGCCGCGGAGGCCCCAGAATGCCCTGACACATCCTGGGGCAATGCTTCGTCGGGCGATGTTTCATCAACATCATGCGGAACGTCGTGCGCAGACACCGTCGTCACACTGAACCACTCGGGCATGGCTTATTGACCGCCACCCCCTATGGTATCAACCTGGGCAACGATGGCGAAACGAAGTTCGTTACCCTGACCAGGAAACGGCCATAGTTCACCGAAAGGTATACCCCGTGGATCATCCGAGAAAATCTGGACGATGCGCGGCTGCTGGCTGTCTCCGACCTGCTTTGCGTCAAGAGCGATCAGGAACTCCTTCGACTCACCCGGCTCCAGCACAACGCGAGGGTCCAGCGCACCGTTCGCATCGACCTCATGTCCCTTCACCTTGGCGACCGTGCAACCACAGCTTGTGTACAGCCCCGTGACAGTCAGGGGTTCGTCACCGGCATTCTTGAGAGCGAACGTCTGCTGCCCCACCTCAGTGGGTCCGAGCTGTCCGAAGTCATACGCGTTGCCACAATACGAGTTCAAGCCCTCAACCGCGAGCTGTGGATGAGGTTCGTCCATCTCCGCTGTCTTCGTAAGCCGGTAGTCAGCCTTGACCGTGTTCTTCCGAAACTCCAGCAGATTGGCGACGAAGCACGGGCTCTGCATGACGTCGCCGGCGACCAGCCCCGTGGCATCTTCCTCAGTCAGCTCGACGCCCTCTCCACTGGGCGCAACAAGCTGTGGTTGCACCTGGACCGAGCCGTCGCTCTGCACCTCTGGCAAAAACTGCTCTCCCGCCTGAGGAGCCCCAGGCTGCTCGATCCCGCCTTGCATCGTCGGTTGAGAAGGCCCCCCATTCCGTATTTGACCGACCAGGACACCCAAGCCAAGGGCGAGCATCAAGACGAGCACGCCCGCGAAACCGATCAAGAATCGCCGGTCCACCATGATCTCGACCTCGGCGCCACCTTGTTTTCTACGACTCATAACCCTCTACCCGTAAGACTACTGATTCAGTACGTTGGCGCGGATGGTGAATTCCACCACCGGTGCGGCCGGGTCATTGGACTCAACGAGGATTTGGCGGGTGATCTCCTGGCCGACATCGTTGTTGTACGTTGGATCATAGGTCACACGCAACTGTGTGGACTCGCCAGGCGCCACCGTATTCTCACCAGTGTTGGCTACGGTACACCCACAGGAGCCACGGACCGAACTGATCTGGAGCGGCTGCGAACCCTTGTTCTCCACCATGATCTGGGTCTCCTGAATTTCATCCGGCGGAATATCGCCGAAATCGTACACGTAATTCGAGGTTGCCAGCTCAGGTAACGCCAGGCGCGAGTTATCGCCAATGGGTACCTCATCGCCTGCCGGCCGCCGTGCCTGCCGAACTGACTCGTTGTTGAACGGCGCCTGCTCCGCCTGATCAGGCTGGATGGATTGAACGGCGTTACTCGTCTGGGACTGCTGCTGCAGACCCGGCTGCTGAAAGCCCGTCTGTGGCGCCGCAGCCTGCTGGCTGCCGCCTCCACCACCCAACATGAGACCCAAATAGAATACGATGGCAAGCACGACCACAAAGGCCAGTCCACCTGCCAGACCATAGAATAGCTTCGAATCCAGGCGAATGACCACCTGGCCGTCACCTTGTTTCTTCCGCTTAGCCACAATTGTCCTCCTTATACAAGAATCTCTGCAAAAACCTCTTCACTTCGTGAAAATCGCTCACGTCCGTCGTACCTACCGGCGCTCACCAAAGCTTTATGGTGACTACTCAGGCTTACCAAGACTAGCATCCTGAGTAGCGCGAAACGACGTCCTGAGCCCCTCAATAAACTCGGGACAGGCTTTGACGAAGGGCAGCGTTGAGCGCGTATCGAAGCGACGTCCTGAGCCTGTCGAAGGGGGTGCGGGTTTGTGAAGTCTCGTCGCGCGGCTCGCACCCCCTTCGACAGGCTCAGGACGTCGCTTCGATACGACCTCCGCTGCGCTTCGGTCTACTCAGGATGCTCACCTGAGTAGTTACGCTTTATGAATATATCATGGGAGCCACTCAAACCATAGGATGCCGGCATCAACACGCTCCGGGTGACTGCCCGCTCGCGACATCGTGTACAAATGCTGCATCCGATCGACGTACGAAAAGGCGATGAAGGCCCACGCGCCGCCATCCGGCGAGAGTTCCGGATCCTGCAGATAGAATGTCTTCTGCATGTCGGTCACGCGGCGCGTCTCACCGCCGCCGGCCGGCACGATCCACCAATTCTCCAAATCTGGGCCAGCCTCACCCCCGTACCCCTCTTCCTGTTCGGCTCGACCATAGTCCCGCCCGACAGCGGTGTACAGCACGGACTGTCCAGCAGGATCCCAGTAACGCTTGCCGGCCGGCCCCGGGTCCGACAGATCGGGCTGGATCAAGGGGGCGTCCTCGGCCAGCGTACGCGTGTTCCCGTTCACATCCACGACACGCAAGTCCCATCCCGCGGCCTCGGGATCCCCCTGTGAATAGAGAATAGACCGACCGTCCGGCGACCAGACAGGCGCATGCACCTGCCCCTCGACCAACAGCTTCGGATCGCCGGCGCCCAGCTCAAGCATCCACAGCGCCCTTGACTCATCGTCCGCGCGGGCGTACGCCCACGCGCCAGCTTCATCGGACCAGTCGAAATTCCCCATCTGTTCGGTCGCGATGGGCCGCAATGCACCGCTTGACGCGTCGTACGACCAGATGCCGGCTGACCGGCCACCGCTCGTCGTGCTAGGGTAAAACACAAGCTCCGTGTCGGACACCCACATCAAGTCAGCGCCGAATGCAAAGCCGGCCCCCGGCCCGAGGTCCAGCGCCTTGCGGATCGGGCCCAGGTCGACCTCGGTCGTCTGCTGCGCTTGAGCATCCCACACGTACAGCGACCGCGAGCCAGTCGTCTGATCGGTCGTCACATAGACCAAGTACTGAGCGTTTGGCGACCAATACGGCCGGCCTTCTTGCAGCTCGTCCCGGGTTACGCGCGTCAACCGCTGGGCCGCGAGGTCCGCGATGAACAGATCGACCGTATCGGGTACCCCCACCAGAGCGACACGGGTCCCGTCGCTCGCCCACGACATCTTCTGCTGAACCAAAATTCGAACGAATTCAGCCTCATCCTGCTGGTCAAGGGGAATCATACGCTCGGCCAGCAGCACGTTCTCCGCTGTCGTCAGATCAGCGCGCCACAACTGCGCCTCCTGATCGGCGAAGTACAACAAGTAGCGGCTCTTGGGACCGAGCCAGCCGCGCCCCGGATCTTTGAACGACCCGCCAAACAACTGAGGCGGCTTGGGCGAAAGCTCCAGCGGCTGAATATCGGCGCCATCAGCTCGAGCGGTGTATAGTTTGCGCGCCCGGGCAAAAAGCAACCGATGCTCCGACTGCGGCTTCGGGCCAGGCGTGAACGTCGGCCAGGGAGGAGGCGGTGCTTGTTCACCACGCAACATCTCCGGCGGCTGCGCTGCCTGGTCCAACGCTTGATCAGACTGTGCGGGCTGCGGCGCCACGCTCTGCGGTCGCCCAGCGGACACCGTCGGCTGCTGCTGGATACCGGCGTCCAGCGGCGGCAGCGTGGGTACGGCCGGCTCAGAATCACCGCCACAGGCAAGCAACCCGGCGGTCAGAACCACCATACCAAGTAAGATAGTCGTGAATCGTCTCATGAAACTCCCTTTTTTGAGCGGTTAGTGGTCAGCGGTTAGTGGTCAGCGGTTAGCGGTCAGCGGTTAGCGGTCAGCGGTTAGCGGTCAGCGGTTAGCGGTCAGCGGTTAGCGGTCAGCGGTTAGCGGTCAGCGGTCAGTGGTTAGCGGTTAGCCAGCCATCAGCGCCCGGAACCCCTCAACTGAACTGTTCACTGTCTACTGGTTACTGGTTACTGTTCACTGGTTACTGTTCACTCAATGTCATTAAGTTAAGCCAGGTGACCGGCACTTCCATGTCGAATTACAGGTGGCAGGTACCTGTGCTACCCGCAGACGACTACAATTGTACCTAATCTCACAAGTGCCGGTCACCTTCTCGCTCCTAACTTAATGACATTGACTGTTTACTGTTCACTGTTTTACCGCTCAACTCGTTGACAACTTGGCGTCAACAGAGCGCAATCGCGTTGACCGAATGTCGCATCGACGCCGGCCACGACCGTGGGACGTCGATTTGCAAGGCCACTGCTTTGCGCCCAGTCACTGGTCTCGAGCTGCAGCGCCGGCTCCCGTGTGCCCGAAGCCGGCCGGCGAAGCAGTTTTTCGGTCACGCATTCCTGACTCAGCGGCATCACCGACGTCGCACCCAGGTTCGTGTAGCTCACGGCGAATATCGCCACGACGATGAGTACACTCAGCACCACGCTGCCAATGGATGGCAGCCACAGCGGCGCCGGCTCCCCGTCGACAAGACGACGGATGCGCTCCTCGGTCCCTTCGGCCGGCACGCGGGTCACACTGATGAACCCGGCGATGGCAACATCGCCCAATGCCGCGGCCGTCACCTCGACCGAACTCAGCATGGGGAACGCCGGCGCCAACCGTGGCCCACCGGCCGACCTGCCCGCCGAAATAATCTTGACCAACGCGCTGGCCAGCGGAAGCTCGTCGGGCTGAGCCATAATCTCGTCGGCGGCGACCTCCTTGGCGGCCAAGTAGCTGTCTCGAAGGTCGCCGGCCAACGGCAGGAAGTAGAGTCCGCGCGCCAACGCGCGACTCAGCCACATCTTCAGCGGATCGCGGCTCCGCCTATGGTGGTCCTCGTGGCGCAACACCGCCCGCAGCTCGACATCATCCAGAATGTCCAGCAGCGCTGCCGGCACACACACCCGAGGCTGAACGAAGCCGTGGCAGAACGGGCCCACCCCCAAGCCATCAACACAATCGATCCGATCTTCGAGCCCCACTTCACGCGCAATGCGCGCCAGGCGCGGCGGAGCCGGCACGCGATAGGGCCCGAGAGCTCGCAGCAAGCGCTGCGTTGCGAGCCACTGACGGGTCAACGTGAGAACCGCCACCAACACCACTGAGGCCACGATGCCGATCGGCACGAGCACGCTCACCGAAGAGAGCCACAGCAGCACATTGTCCCACACGGACCTGCAGGTCTCGTAGAGGGGGGCAAAGTAGGACACAAAGCCCGACAGTGAGGCCAACAGGCCAAAGGCCAGCGCTACCAGTCCATAGAAAGTCGCGTTGGCCGTGGCGCGCCCACTGCGTCCCAGGTCGAAAGACATCAAGCCCCCTCCTCACCCATGCGCGCCTCGATCATCGTCTGCAATTCCGCTAGTTGGGCCGGATCAATCCGATCCACGGCGCTGACAAACTGAGCGATAGCCAAATCACCGAAATCCTGCAACAAGCCCTCCACAACATTCCGCGATACCCGCGCCAGAAAGACCTCGCGGCTATCACATGGGGCGTAGCTGTAAGCACGACCCACGCGCTGCCGGGTGAGAATCCGCTTGTCAACCAGGCGATTCATTACTGTCATGACGGTCTTGTAGTTATGGTCTGCGCCTAGATAGTCACACACATCCCCGACAGTCGGTTCTTCGAGCTTCCAGACAGCATCCATGATCTGGGCTTCGAGTTCGCCGAAGACCCGCGTCAGTCCGCGTTGATCCAACTTGAAGGCCTGGACCATCTGTTTACGCTTCATTATCCCCCCCTGACCAAGTCTTACACACTGTAAGGCCTTTCAAAAACCACGACGTATAACGGAGCAGCCCCCTGGAAGATACGGGGGCGTAAACGCAATACGTGAGCAGTAGACAGTAGACGGTAGCCGGGTTTGAACACACCCATTACGCTTTACGTTTTACGCTTTACGTTTTACGTTCAGCGTGACCGTGCCAACATCGAGGCGGTCGATGGCGCGTTGGAGCTGTGCGCGCGCCTCGACGGCCAGCGGCAGCAGCGCCGGGTTATGAGCCACTTCGAGCAGGCGACGCACGTCCACTGCCGAGACAACTGTGCCGCCGTCGACCTCGACGACGACGACGCGCGCCGGCATCAGCAGGCCGGCGGTGCGTTCCACCTTCAGAACCTGCGTCATAGTATCCGCGTCCCAGGCCGCCAGGATGGTGTAGGGCCGAGACCTGATGCCCGATCCACCGAGCATTTCAGCCACATCGATTTCGGACACGACACCGAAGCCTTCTTCGCGCAGCGCTAATTCAGTCTGCGTCAGTGCATCCTCGAAGGGCATCGCCAAGACAGTCGACAGGGCATAGTCGACGGCCGGCGCCCTCAACAGGCGCTCTGGTGATTCGGCCCCCTCATCGTCCTCGACGAGCTCCAAACTGCGCGAGAACCGCAGGACGGCACGGAAGAAATACAACAGCGGCGCCATGAGCAGGGCGAACATGACGACCGCCAGCAACAGCGTTTGTGTGTCCATGATCGCACCGACCCTTCAACCTCACGCCACATGGCCCGGTCTTACGCTCCGTAAGAGATCGCCCCAAAGAAAAACGCGGACCAGCATAGGATGAAAATGGGAACTGCGATGGGGCGCTGTGTCCGCGTTCCGAGATGTTGTAACGCAACCTAGCTTGTAAAGTTACGGGCTATGGTGCAGATTCACACTAATAGACTTTCAGAAAAAGATTTTGACTCAGCGTGTCATTGCGAGCGGTAACCGTTTATGACTGCCAGGACCTCCAAGACACTGATCACAAACCCGTAGGGCGAGATGGCATCTCGCCCTACGGTCTGCGAGCTACCGCCGGATGAGCGGAAGGTGGACGCGGTGGCCCACGAAAATCGGCGCCGATACGCTGGTGGTCTGGCCGAAGCTGTCGGCGGCGGCCAGGGTGATGGTGTGCTCGCCAGCCTCCAGCGTATTCACCGCCACCGATGGCCCGAAGCCCAGTCCTCCCTGACGGTCACTCGACCACTGCATGGCCTCGTCGGGCAGACCCCCATCTTCCAGGTCCGTGGCGGTTCCCTGAAGGACGACCAACGCGCCGGGCGCGAAGACCTGCCCTGGCAGCGGGTTGGTGATGATGGCGTACGGGGCCTTGTTGGGCACGCTGATGGCCTCGTCGGTCTCGTCGTAGGCCGTGTTAGCGCCGTCGGTGGCCACGACGCGGAAGCGCACGTCGGAGCCACCGGCCAGTGTGTCCACGTCCATCGTGAAGGACTGGTCTGCCAGCTCGCCGGCCAGCAGTTCCCAGTTGGCGCCCCCGTCGTAGCTGTAGAACACCGCGTAGGTGAGCGCATCGCCGTCGGCATCACTCCCCTGCCAGGACAACGTCTGGGTGGAGCCGGCCGGCCAGCTCACGGCCTGAGTCGGGCTGGTGATCAGCACCTGGGGCGCGTTGAAGCTGACCGGACGCGTGTCCAGCACTTCGGATTGGTGCATGAGCACCACGCTGGTCGTTCCGTCCGCCCACGGCATGATGAAGGAGACGTCCATCTGCGGGGCGGGGCTGGGATCGCCCGGCGGCTCGTCCCCGTGCGCGCTGTATTCGCTTTCGAAGCTGACGGCGAAGGTTTCGCGGCGCAGAACCGTTTCCTCCTGGCGCAGCTCGACGGCGTAGTCTCCCTCCGGCAGGCCGTAGGTGACGCCGGCATCCACCCGATACAGATCGCCCAGTTCGCCTCCGGTCCGCTCAGAGACTTCGGGGTTGAAGATGGTGGCGTTAACCACCAGCGACTCGGCGTCCTGCGTAGCGCGGAAGAGGCCGGCGCCGGCTCCCTCGGCCTGCGTCACCCCGCTGAGGAGCGCGGCGGACAATCTGTTGAACATCCTGTTCCAGGTGAAGGGCGAGATCCAGCCCTCTTTGGACCCCGGTGGACAGTAGCTCATCAGATCGTGGGTGTCGGCCGGATTGTAGATCTTGCCCGTGGCGGGGTTGAAGCCGAATTCCTGGATGCTGGAGCTGCTGTACGGGAAGTTGGAGCTGCTGTCGCTGGACCCGCACGCGTCGGCGGTGTTGGTGTGTTTCACATTGTAGTCGTGCGTCAGCTCATGGCCGAAGACCACCGCGCCCCGGCCCGGGTTGTCGGTGCTGGCGCCGGGCGCATCGGTGCCGGCGCCGACGACGCCCAGACCGCCGGCATGCGGGTAGACGGGCATGTCGGCATGGCCGCCACTCCAGCCGGCGTTGGGCACCCAGCCGTACACGTGATCTGCCTTGGTGAAGGCACCGCTCCACAGCATACCACCGAAGGCGTTCTCCAGGATCCACCGCTTGTTGAGAGTCTTGATCAGGTCATGCTGCGCCGCCGAGTTCTGCGCGCTGGTGCCACCCGAGAGCCGCTTGGTCCAGTTGAGGTAGCCGCTCCGGACCGAGTAGTTGATGCCGTTGTTGCGGATGGGCAGCACCTGCTCGTACCAGTCGGCTGCACCACCGTTCACCGCCCAGCCGCCGGCGTACTGCGCCCCCCCGTAGCCCGACGGATGGTAGCGCAGGCGCCGCCCGACGACCTTGAGGGTGTCGCGCCGGCGGAAGTTGAGGGTGATATAACCGCTGGCGGGATAGCGGTTGTTCGTCTCGTTGGATTCGGTGATGCTGTTATTGGGATCGACTTCGGCGTAGAAATCGACTACCACGTTGTTGGTGAAGTTGACGTTGAAGTAGACGCGCGCATCGTCGTTGTTGGCCTGGTTGAGAGTGGGCCGCGCGTTACCGGTGGCGTTGGCCGTGTACCAGACGCCGTTGGCGCGGATACGCAGGCGTACCGGTACGTTGTTCAGCCCTGAGGAGATGCCGCTGTACTTGAGGTAGATGCGCGCTGTGGCTTCCTTCTTCGCCACCACCGGTAAGAT
>JAANWY010000177.1 GCA_018263655.1 Anaerolineales bacterium
AGCGGGCCTCCGTCGGCGTCATGGAGCCGATGCTGATGTCCCAGCGGCCGCCCCAGTTGGCGCCGACGATGATGTCCCAGTCGGGCGTCACAAATTCGAGCTCGACGCCCAAGCGTTCGGCGACCTCCTCGGCCACGTTGACATCGAAGCCGTCGAGTTCGCCATCGTCGTTCAGGAAGCTCTGTGGAGCATAGTTGGGGTCGGTCGAGACGACCAGCTTGCCGGCGGACATGACTTCATCGAGTAGGTCCTTGGACTCAGCCTCCTCTTCGGGTGTGGTAAGCGTCGTAATGTCGATGCNATACCACTTCTCCGAGAGTTCAGGCAGTGTGCCATCCGCGCGCATGCCGGCGATGATGTCGTTCAGTTTGGCCACCATCTTGTCCGATGGGCCACGGCCCTTGTCCAGGGAGAAGACCAGCGGCTCGTAGAAGGCCGGCGTGCCCACGAACTTGAGCGGGATGCCGTTCTCGATGGCGTTCTGGATCGTCGGCGCAGCCGACATCACCGCGTCCAGGCGCACACCATCGCCCAGCGCCAGGTCCTGGATCGCCTCGGCGTCGGTGGAGTAGGGCTTGATTTCAATGCCTGGCGGTGGATCGTATATGATCTCGCCACCGAGGATTTCCAACTCCTCGTTGAGATAGGACTCGTACGTCGTAGCCGTGCCGAGACCGAGCTTCTTACCGGGCAGGTCGGCCGGCGCCTTGATGTGTGTGTTCTGCTGGTGGACGGCGAAGGCGGCCGGCGTGTAGTAGTACGGGTCGGTGAACCACAGGACCTCCGAGCGGGCCTCCGTCGGCGTCATGGAGCCGATGCTGATGTCCCAGCGGCCGCCCCAGTTGGCGCCGACGATGATGTCCCAGTCGGGCGTCACAAATTCGAGCTCGACGCCCAAGCGTTCGGCGACCTCTTCGGCCACGTTGACATCGAAGCCATCGAGCTCGCCATCGTCGTTCAGGAAGCTCTGCGGGGCATAGTTGGGATCGGTCGAGACAACCAGCTTGCCGGCGGACATGACTTCGTCGAGCAAGTCTTGAGGAGCCGGCGCTTCGGCCTCAGCTTCGGTTGGTTCAGGCTCAGCGGGTTCAGCCGCCGGGGGTTCAGTGGGAGCCGGCGCTTGCTGTTGTTGTGGTGGGGATGCACACGCGGCCAGTGCCACAAGAAGTATTGCTGTGACAGTGAAGATCAAGCGAAGTCTTATCTGCTTACTCATCTCATTCTCCTCCTAGATCGAAAAACAGGTCTACGGTGTTGGTCAATTGACCCTCTGTCTCAGTATCCAAGACGGTCGATGGTTGATGGTCGCGATCACCTCCTTCGTGCAAGATCAATGTGTCGTACGAGGAAGTGGTCGTCCCAGTTAACAGCGAGGTACAGAACGAAAAAAGAGAGGGACGATCCGTTGTAGTCACGGGCGTCAATGTTGACGTACGTCAATGTTGACGCGTGTCAATATTATAGATACCCTGCGTACACGTGTCAAGACTGGAGCCCCCCCTCAGCGACGACTTGCTGGACCTCGTCGAGTCGAAGGTCGTGGCCTCGCGCTACGAGCTGGAGACGCGGGTGTTGCACGCCGGCCGCTGCCCCCTCAAACGGCATGAGGCAGAGATCAATAAGGCAAGGCTTGCCAATGCGGAGAAGGGAAAGATGCTGTATGAAGGCGCAGGCTGAACGCTGTCACCAGTTTGCGCTGGAGGATTTGCGCGTGGCCAAGCTTGCCATGCCGGGTAGTGACGCTGGCGTTGGTAGAGTTGGCCAGGCGAGACAAGTTTCCACCGGATCACGAGCGCGATCCGGTGAGCGAAGTGGTGGTTGTGCACACGGCTGGCCAGGCCTCAGATATCCAGGTTGCTGTTGAGACACTGGATGAGGCTTTCGCCACGGACTCGCGCTTGAGGTATCGTAACCGTTCAGGAGGTATCAGGACTAGAGGTCCCCCCCAAAGTTCTTTGGGTAAAGCTACGTCAGCGCGAAGTCCTTGAGAGCGTCAAGCCGTCTCTTCAGATCGGCTGCCGTGAATTTCCAACTGAAAGGCTGGGCGGTTTCCTGGTAGTAGTCTTGGAAGTCGAAATTGTAACGCAATATTCACCCACGCGTGAACTCGTGGCAATGACCACAGCCGATCTTCGGCTCATCTACCTCGCAAACATACTCGATGCAATATGCGCCGACTTCGACCCGTTTAAAAATGCCGAACCGCCGGCCCACCCGAGCTTCGAGTCGCAAATTCGGACAACCATTCGCCCGCACAATGCCGGGTACCGGACAATCCTCACACAACGATGGCTGCCACGGCTCCGAGTTTGGGTTTCGCTTGATCAGCCGGCATTCTTGCATATCGCGGCCGCGGTAGTAGTCCTCATAATAAAATGGGCACTCGGTGCCCGCTGGTGTCCTCATTCAGTCAACCCTCTCGACCTCGACCCACTCACTTCACCAAGCCTGCCGTTAGATTATAACAGCCAGGCCCCACCGACGCAAACCAACCCTTTCGACCGGCAGACGCTCGATAAGGCACGCAGGTAGACATTCTGTTAGATGCATGACGGTTATTGCCTGCAACAAGTTGCAGCGTCCAGTAGGGTGCGCGAAAGAGTTGTCACAGATATGCCCAAACACGCCAGATAGGGCCGTATTGGCCCTATAATGACGGTTCTATGACAACTTTTTCGTGCACCCCGTCCAGTAGCTAGTTTTGACACGCGCCCCTGCTTCTGGTATCATCCTCTCGTACTCTTGGACCCACTCATCCCGACTGAATACTCAATGTCATTAAGTTAGGAGCGAGAAGGTGACCGGCACTTGTGAGATCAGGTACAAATTGTAGTCATCTGCGGGTAGCACAGGTGCCTGCCACCCGTAATTTGACGTGGAAGTGCCGGTCACCTGGCTTATCTTAATGGCATTGACTGAATACTGGTTACTGAACATGAGGTCACCTCAATGTCTTGGGAATCACCGTTTGAAACGAATGTTGTTATGTTGCTTCGAGATGCCGTGGAGGATGTCTTCGTGGTACGCGACATCACCACCGGCACGACACAGCCGCGCGGCATTTTCGGACAGCAAGAGACGAAGAACACTGTCCGTCTGCGCGGCGACCTGTTAGCGCCGGCTGACGAAGCCCATGACACCATATCGCCGCGCTTCAACAATCTGGGCTACACCACGCTCTTCCGGCGCAGTGAAGAGGCCGACGTGATCCTCGCCGTGCCCGGCGAGTTACCGCGCAGTCAGGCACGCCCACTACTGGCCGGCATCCTGTTCACTGCGACGGTGCTGTCGTGCCTGTTTGCCGGCATCATGAACGAACCCGCTATCATGGCCGATGGCTTTCAGGTGTGGGACCTTATACACGGCTGGCCATTTGCCCTCAGCCTGCTAACTATTCTGGCTGCCCACGAGCTGGGCCACTACTTCGCAGCCCGGTACTACAACACGGCTGTGAGTCTCCCCTACTTCATCCCATTCCCGCTCAGCCCGCTGGGCACCATGGGAGCTGTGATCAACATGAAGGCTCCGCCGGCCAACCGCCGTCAGCTTCTGGCCATCGCCGCCGCCGGCCCCATTGCGGGGTTCGTGCTGGCCGTCCCCATCCTCCTCATCGGCCTGGTGCTGTCCCAACTCGAGCCCCTTCCGCCAGGCGGCTACATGATGGAGGGCAACAACCTGCTGTACGCCGGCCTCAAGTTTCTCGTCTTCGGTAAGCTCCTCCCCAGCGGAGGTGAAGACGTATTCCTGCATCAGGTAGCCTTTGCCGGCTGGGCGGGCCTGCTGGTCACGGGCCTCAACCTGCTGCCCGCCGGCACGCTTGACGGTGGACACATCATCTACGCCCTGGCCGGCGACAACGCCAAGAAGCTCACCTGGCCCATCATCGCCCTGCTACTCGCGCTCAGCTTCGTCTGGAACGGTTGGCTGCTGTGGGCCGGGCTACTCTTCTTCTTCGGCCGCCGCCACGCTGTGCCGCTGAACAACATCACGCAACTTGGTGACGTCGGACGGTTCATCGCGATTGCCGTCATCATCGTCTTCATCCTCACCTTTACACCGATCCCCCTGACCATCGTGCCCTAGACTGATCAGCCGGCTCCGCGCAAAGGCGGCGAAATCACGCCCTCGAACCCTTCGTCAGGCTCAGGACGTCGCAAGTTCGAGCGTCCAGGACGCTGCAACTTGTTGCAGGCAACAGGCCATCATGTAGCAGAAAGTCCGCCTACGCACCTCATTCTAGAATGTCTGCTAGACAGGTCTTGACTTTCGAAACAGGCCCTGAGACTTTCACAGCCAACTTGCGTAGAGTCATACAGAGACATGGAATGCCCAAATTGCCAAGCCAGTAACCGAAGCGGCGCACGATTTTGCGCGACGTGTGGCAGCCAGTTGCCTGAGACCGAATCCCAGGCAGCCGCGGAGCCCGAGCCCCAACACCCTGAATTAGCGGTCGAGTGCGAGGCGTCGCCAGAGGAGCAACGGACCCCCCTGCCGGCCGGCGCCGTGCTGGCCGAGCGATACGAGATCGTAGCGTTGGTGTCGACTGAATCCGAGGGCAATGTGTACGTTGCGCTGGATTTGGCGCGCTGCGCCGTGTGCGGCTTCGACGATAACGCACCAGACGACGAATTCTGCGCCAATTGCGGTGCCGCGCTAGACTCGCCACCGCAGTGCGAGATCCGTGAGCAGGCGGAGCCGGCTGCGCCCGGGACTGATGCCAAGTTCGATGCCGATGGACGGACCTACGCCGTGATCGCCCATGAAGCAGCTCCCCCCGAAGACGATACTGCGCCGGCCGGCCGTCAATCTACCCGGCTGAACTGGGCAGCACAGACAGACGTGGGCCAGGTGCGCGAACTGAACGAGGACTACGTCGACGCCCACGTGTACGCTTCGCATGCCGGCCCCACCATGGGGCTATTCGTCGTGGCCGACGGCGTAGGTGGGCAGGCGGCCGGCGAGGTAGCCAGCCAACTGGCCACCCACATCATCTGGGAGGCGATCCGCGAAACCGTCTGGCGGCCGGCGATGCAGGGCGAGCGTGTACTGCCGGAGACCATCGAAGCGCGGCTGGGGGAAGCGGTCCAAGCGGCGAACCAGGCCGTCTACCAGCAGCGCACAGAGCAGCACAACGACATGAGCACCACCGTCACGCTGGCGCTGGTCTGCGACACCATCGCCGTGATCGCCAACGTGGGCGACAGTCGCACCTACCGCTGGAACGCCGATGGATTGCGGCAATTGACCGTCGATCATTCACTGGTTCAGAGCTTGATCGATGCCGGCGAGATCGAACCCGACGGTGTCTATACGCACCCGCAGCGAAACATCATCTATCGTTCCGTTGGAGACCGACCCCGAATCGAAGTCGACACGTTCGTGGAAGAGCTGGCGCCTGGAGACCGGCTGCTCTTGTGCAGCGACGGCCTGTGGGAGATGGCCCGCGGCGACGGCATCGAAGAAATCCTGCTGCGCGAACCCGACCCGCAGCGAGCGTGCGAAGCCCTCGTCGAGCGGGCGAACCTGGCCGGCGGCAGCGATAACATCTCGGCGATAGTAGTGAATGTATCTTCATGAGTGACCAGTAGACAGTGACCAGTAGACAGTGACCAGTAGACAGTGATCAGTAAACAGCCCTCAAAAAGAACGGCGCCGGTTACCGAATACTGTTCACTGACCACTGAATACTGCCCACTGATCACTGAACACTGGAACGGGAGGGACTCAATGGCAGGCGAGGTCACATTAACCGCAACACCCAACAAGGCGAGCTTCCCGGTCACGAGCACGCCGCAGTTGGCCTATGTGCTGATCGAGGTGAAACCAACGTCCGCTGTGCAAGACGTGCGGATGCCGCTGAACTTTGGATTCGTGCTGGATCACAGCGGCTCGATGCGCGGGGAGAAGATCGAGCAACTGCGCGAAGCCGTCAAACTTGCTATCGATCAGATGGCCGACGAAGATCTGGTGTCGGTAGTCGTCTTCAACGAATCAGCCGACCTCATCGCACCCAGTACGCCGGCCGCCGATCGCCACACCCTCAGGCGCAAGATCGACCGCATCCGTGCCGGCGGCGGCACCACGATGTCGCGCGGCATGCGCGAGGGGGTACACCAGATCGGCCAGGGCGCTTCAGGCGACCGCATGAACCGCATGTTGCTCCTCACCGACGGCCAGACCTTTGGCGACGAACGCGACTGTGTGCGGCTGGCCGAGGACGCTCAGGCAGACGACATCACCATCAACGCGCTGGGGCTCGGTGATGATTGGAACGAGGACCTTCTGGACAACATCGCGGCCGCCGGCGGAGGTGAATCAGACTTCGTCGACGCGCCAGACAAGATCGTACCGCTCTTCGGCCAGACCGTGCAGCGCACCCAGTCGTTGGTGGTGCACAATGCTGAGCTGATCCTGCGCCTAGTCAGCGGTGTGGCCCCGCGCCAGGTGTGGCAGGTGACGCCCCCGATCTCCAACCTGGGCTATCGGCCGCTGTCGGAGCGCGACGTCCAAGTGTCGCTGGGCGAGATCGAAGCAGGAGACGGTAAGTCGATCCTGGTCGAGCTGATGGTTCCGCCCCGGCAAGCCGGCCGCTACCGCATCGCCCAGGCCGAGGTATCCTACGCTGTGCCGGCCCAGGGCGTCGTGGAGGCCAAGGAACGGTCCGACGTTCTGATCAGCTTCACCCACGACCCGGAAGAGGCCAAGCAGTACAACGCTCGGATCATGAACGTAGCGGAGCGAGTGACAGCCTTCAAGCTGCAGACGCGAGCGCTGGAAGAAGCCAAGACGGGCAACGTCGCCGGCGCCACCCAGAAGCTGCGCGCCGCCGCAACCCGACTGCTGGAGTTAGGCGAGCAGGAGTTGGCCGCAGCCGCCCTCGAAGAAGCCGGCAACCTGGAGGAACAAGGTGCAATGACGCCGGCCGGCACGAAGAAGCTGCGCTACGAAACGAGGAAGCTGACGCAGAAGCTAGTCGGTTAGTCAAGTAGTCAGGTAGTCGGGTAGTCGGGTAATCCAACGGCTAACCGACTACCCGACCAACCGACCAAATACAGAGGAGACAACTATGCCCATTTGCCCTAACTGCGCAAATGAAGCTCAGGACACAGCCGTGTTCTGTGATCAATGTGGTACGCGGTTGGTAGACCAAGAGGCCGGCGCAGCCCCCGCGTCCCCAGAATTGGCCACACCCGAACCGGAGGAACCCGCGGCGGCCGCCGATGATGGCCTGCGCTGTTCGGCCTGCGGTTACGCAAACGTACCGGGGGAGCTGTTCTGCGAGAACTGCGGCGTCGCCCTCGACGCTTTGGAGCCGGAGGTGGCCGAGGGGCAAGTCGAGGCCGCGGCCGAGACACCCACGCCGGCCGGCGAAACCTGCCCGGCCTGCGGGGCCACCGTCGGCGCCAGCGATGACTTCTGCGAAAACTGCGGCGCTGCCCTGACACCGACGGGGACAGCCGCCCAGGCTGAAGACGTGCCCGTTGGACCAACGGGCGCCGAGGCAGAACCAGGACCGACAGTCACCGGTCCCCGTTTCATTGTGGCAAACAGCGGCGCTGAGATCCCGTTGCCGGCCGGCGACGACATCCTAATCGGGCGCGAGGACCCCGTCAGCGGCATCTTTCCCGACATCGACCTGACACCACACGGTGGCGAAGAAGGTGGCGTCTCGCGCAAGCACGCGAAGATCGAAGTTCAGGACAGCAAATATACCGTCCAGGACCTGGACAGCACGAACTTCACACTCTTGAACCGCCAGCGCCTGACGCCATTCTCGCCCAAGCCGATCCAAGACGGCGACGAACTGCGGCTCGGTCGAGTACAACTCATGTTCAAGACACAGTGAACAGTGGACAGTGGACAGTGAACTTATACGTAACAGGTCATCGCAAGATTCATCCGTGGATGGCGAGCGGACGGCCAGAAACGTTCCCACGGACAGAAGGAAACCCTGTGCTGAGTGTAGCCGAAGTAACGGATGTTTAACTTTTTTGTTTTTGTCCGTGTTTCTTTCCGTCCGTGGGGGACTGGTGATCGCCCCTCATGGTGATCGCCCCTCATGGTGATCGTCCCTCAGCTTGGGGTGTATTACATATGTAGTGAACTGGTAACTGTTCAGGTAGTGGGGACCCTTGCGAAGGTTTGCCAATCGCTTTTGGGTCGAGGTGCCCCTCGCCAGTCGAAAATCGGCCTCTTGCCAAGGTTCTTCCTAACCTTCGCAAGGGTAGCTGAACGCTTACGTGAACTATTCACTGTATACTGGTCACTGTAGCGAGGAGATTTGTGTGTTCATAAGTGATTACGCCCTGAGTGTCGCCACGTTCGTCGGCATCTGGGTCACGCTGTCCCTGAGCTTGGGCATCCTCACCGGGTTCGCCGGTCAGGTGTCGCTGGGGCACGCTGCCTTCTTCGGCATCGGCGCGTACATCTCGGCAATCCTGGCACTGAGGTACGGCTTTTCCTTCTGGATCGCGCTACTGGGCGCCATCGTGATCACCGGGCTCGCCGGCAGCATTCTGGGCCTGCCCAGCCTGCGCGTGCGCCACGACTTCCTGGTGCTGGCGACGATGGGCGTCAACTTCGTCGTGGTGGCGCTCTTCCGCTACGTCGATTTCTTTGGCGGGGCGATGGGGTTGGTCAACATTCCAGCCCCCAGCGTGTTCGGCGTCAGCTTTCGTGGCGGCGTGCCGTATCTGTTGCTGGTGTGGGCGTTTGCCGGCGTCACCTGGCTCATCGCCTGGTACCTATCGCGCACCTGGGTCGGGCTGGCGTGGCACACCGTGCGCTCCGACGAAGATGCAGCCGCGGCCGTGGGTGTGAGCGTGCCGCGCTTCAAAATCTACGCCTTCGCCATCAGCGCAGCGCTGGCCGGCGGTGCCGGCGCGCTGTACGGTCACTTCATCGGCTCCCTCTTCCCTGACACGTTCGCCTTCGTCGAATCCATCGTCATCCTGTCGATGGTCATCTTCGGCGGCGTGGGCACGTTACGTGGCCCCATCGTGGGCGCCATTATCCTGAAAGCGGCGCCCGAGATGCTGCGCGTCGTGCAGGACTACCGCTTCACCCTTTACGGCGCACTGCTGGTCCTGATGATGCTCTTTCAGCCGATGGGCATCATCGGCGATGGCAGCTTCATCTGGCGTAATCTGAGGCGCTTATTCGGACGCGAGCCGGCAACCGTGGCACAGCCCCCGCCTCACCCCGTCGAAGAGCCGGCCGCTGCTCAGCAGGAGACGGCGTCATGAGTCACGTGCTGGAAGTCCAGAGCGTCAGCAAGCGGTTCGGCGGCCTGGAGGCTCTGCACGACGTCTCGCTGTGGGCCGACGGCGAAATCTTGGGGCTGATCGGGCCAAACGGCGCCGGCAAGACGACGCTGTTTAACGTCGTTTCCGGCTTTCTGGAGCCCACGTCCGGACAGGTACGTTTCAGAGAGCGAGCGATTCAGGACAAGCCGGCCCACGAGGTGGTCGCCATGGGCATCGCGCGCACCTTTCAGATCGTGAAACCCTTCGCCGAGCTGACAGTACTCGACAACGTGCTCAGCGGCCACGGCATGCCGCGCTATCCGAGCCCGCGCGCTTTCCGCGAGCGTGTACACACGCCGGACAACGAAGCCGTTGCCCGCAGGATCCTGGAACGGACTGGGTTGACACGTTGGGCCGACACGCCGGCCGGCAGCCTGCCCATCGGCTTGCAGCGCCGGCTGGAGATCGCCCGCGCGCTGGCCACAGAGCCAGACTTGCTGCTGCTGGATGAGCCGGCGGCCGGCCTGACGCGCCAAGAGGCTGACGCGCTGGCCGACCTGATTCGCGAACTGCACGCAGAAGGTATCAGTCTGATCGTGATCGAGCACAACATGCACTTCGCCATGAACCTGTGTCAGCGCATCGCGGTGTTGGCCCAGGGGGAGGTGATCGCGGAGGGGGAGCCGGCCGAGGTGCAGAACAACGAAGCCGTGATCAACGCGTATTTGGGGAAGCAGGGAACGAATGAAGTCGTTACTATGGGACCAGGATCGTAGTAACGATTTCAATCGTTCCCTCAAGATACAAGAGAAGGTGTAACCGTTCAGGGGGTATCAGGACTAGCATCCTGAGTAGGTCGAAACGAAGTGGAGACCGTATCGAAGGGTGCGGGGTTGCGACGGTTCTTCGAACAAGCCGCACCCCCTTCGACTGGGCTCAGGACGTCGCTTCGATACGACCTCGGCTTCGCCTCGGTCTACTCAGGATGCTCCATAGGTTGCCCCCTGAACGCTTACGAGAAGGTGTCTAACGACTGAAGTCATTACTACGGGACCAAGTCGTAGTAGCGATTTCAGTCGTTGCCCACCGTGCAAGGGAAGGTATCTAAGTATCATCTCAATATTTCGGGGCTATGTAGGTCGAAATGGTATTTCGACCCGACGATTTACCAAATCGTCCTACATGTCCCCCCATATATTGAGAAGACACGTGTCTAACGACTGACAGACAGAATCATGCTTGAACTCAAGAATCTTGACGTAGCCTACGGTCGCGTGCAGGCCCTGCACGACGTCTCGCTGTCCGTGGCCGGCGACGAGGCAGTGGCAGTGCTCGGCGCTAACGGTGCTGGCAAGAGCACGCTGATCAAGACCGCCATCGGGTGGCAGGAGCCGCAGCGTGGCAGTGTCCACTTCGACAACCAGGACGTGACGTGGCTGACACCCTGGGAGCGCGTCGAGCGGGGCATGGCGCTGGTGCCCGAAGGCGGGCGCGTTTTCCGCGGGCTGACGGTGCAAGAGAACCTGCGGCTGGGCGCTTACCGCCAGGCCGACGAGCAAGCGGTGGGATCCCAGATGGAGACGGTGTTCGAGCTGTTTCCAGCATTGGCCGAGCGCCGGCGCCAGGTGGCCCACACTCTGAGCGGCGGCGAGCAGCAAATGTTGGCCATCGGTCGGGCCATGATGAGCGATCCGCGGCTGCTCTTGATCGACGAGATTTCCATGGGCCTAATGCCAATCCTGGTCCAGCGCGTCTTCGAGACAATCAACGACCTGCGGCAGCAGGGTGTCGCAATCCTGCTGGTCGAACAGAACGCCTATGAAGCGCTCAACGTCGTGGATCGGGCCTACGTGTTGGAGAACGGCCGGCTGGTCCTGGAGGGCACGCCCGACGAGCTGCGCGAGGATCAGCGAGTGAAAGCGGCGTATCTGGGCGGATGAGATTCTGGTGGTGATAAGCGGTGATAGCCAGTTGACGTATGATGCCAGGAGGTTGTATGTCGGACTACTTGCATCAAGAGCCAGATCCGGCTGAACTTGAACGGCTCTGGTTTGAGAGCGATGTGCGTCGTAAGCTTCAGATTGCCAGAGACGTCGGCCGGGCTATCGCTCAGCAATCGCCTGGTGTTGCGGCTGAAGATGCAGAGACTTTCTATACAGGCTATAAGAAGGCGATTGATGTCGTGTGGCGGATGTTCCTGGAAGACTGACGAGCGAGGTGGTGGTGTGCTCGATTATTCGAGTGTTCCGAGCAGAAATCTCCGCACCATGTCCAGTGCGCTGCTGGTGATCCAGGATCGAGCCACTTTGGAGACCCCGCCGACGCGAAGGTGCCAGCCGGTGGTCGTGCCGGCGGCATCTAGCGCGATGTACGTGTCGCCCGTGCGCTCGTTGTAGGGCCCGACACCCGGGTCCGTGTCGCCGGTGATGGCGATACCGACATTAACTTGCGTGTGCTCTCGAAGTCGAGCAGCAAGGGCTTGCGTCACCTCGTCTCGTGTATCCAACATTGCCTTACCCTCTGACAGGAATTGAGCTGTTGCTTTCTCTGAAGAAATGACCAAGGCCCGGTTCAGTACCTCAAGGCCGTGGGGCACTGCACTTAGCCGGCTGGCCAACACACCCCCCGTATTCGTCTCCAGGATCGCCACGCAAAGTTCCCGCTCTGCCAGCATTTCTGCTACAACCGCTTCAATTGTGACGTCGCCAAGGCCGAAGATCATGTCCCCGATCCGTTCTCGAATGCGGCCCTCCATCTCGTCCAGCATCTGCTCCGCCTCGTCGCCACTGGTCGCCTTCGCCGAGATGCGGATGTCGACGGAGCCAGTGTGCGCAGCCAAGCCTACGGTCGGGTTGACAGACTCTTCTAGGTCACTAATCTGCCGGTCGATGTCGCTCTCCCCGATGCCGGCCGTGCGCAAGATACGGCTCTTGATGATGGACTCGCGCCCCAACTCTTGCTGCAGGAACGGTAGCACAGCGTGCTCCATCAAATGGTAGAGCTCGCGCGGTACGCCGGGCAGCGAAATGACATAGCTGTCCTGATGCTTCACGATGAAGCCAGGCGCCGTACCCACGGGGTTGTGGATGGGGATGGCATTGCGAGGTAGGTAGGCTTGCCGGCGGTTGTTGTCGCCGATTGAACGCCCCCGTTTCTTGAAGAACGCTTCGATGTGTTCGAGCAGACCTTGGTTCAGCACCAGCTTGCGATTCGTCGCGACCGCTATCGCTTCGCGCGTCTTGTCGTCCACCGTTGGCCCCAGTCCGCCAGAGGTGATAACGATGTCGGAGCGACGCAACGCGTTGCGCACGACTTCCGCGATGCGCAGCTCATTGTCTCCCACCGTCGTCTTGCGGTAGACGTTCAAGCCGATTGCGGCTAGGTGTTCGGCCAGATATGCGGCATTTGTGTCTACAATCTGGCCGAGTAAGAGTTCGGTGCCGATGGTGACGATTTCTGCTTGCATCTTTTTTGCTCGCTTCGCTTGCAACAATTCTCGCTTGTAACTACTCAGGCACTTCGTGCCTACACAAGAAGAGACCGGAAAAGATGGGGGTGTGGGGGGCGGCCGCCCCCCACACCCCCATCTTTTCCGCATTTCTC